>CAYRIM010000042.1:0-5902 GCA_964424445.1 uncultured Candidatus Saccharibacteria bacterium
GTTTTAATTTTAAATACTAACATAAACTTTTTCCAAATTTTGGGGAGCAGGTCAAGGAGTTAATAGCTAAGGGAGCAGATGTTAATGTTATAGTCAGTTCATTTTTAATGTATGGTATGACACCACTTCACTATGCAGCCGAATATGGTCATAAAGACGTAGCAGAGTTGTTGATAGCTAAGGGAGCAAATGTTAATGCAAGGGGTAAGAATGGGAAAACTCCACTTGATCTGGCAGATACTGAGGAGGTGCGTGAAATATTGGAGAAAGCACTGCAAGAAAGATAGTGGGGATTTTCATAAAAATGTTTTGTTGGTTAACGAAGCGAAGACTGTGGATAGAAATAGGGTTATTTTAGATAATTGTCACAAAGTTTTCATTTAATTTATTTCTTATGAATTTGCTCTTTTTCATATGAAACCTGATTCTGTTTATCGTAATAATCACTTTCAATACTTTTCTTTAATTCCTTTAATTTACTTTCTATATCACCTGCATAATCATGTTGTGTACATATAGCCATTTCTTCGCCTGCAATTGTTAAACGCCACACATGATCAAAAGCTTTACTCAAATTATCTCGGATGTACTTACAAAGTTGGATCTGTTCCTTATGGGCATAATACACGATAAATATTTTGCTATTTTCTGCTAGTATATCGGTTAAGCTTCTTCCATTTTTTTTATTAAATAAGAATGGAATTGAAAATATATGAGGCGGGTCTGCAATAGTCAAGTCAAGTTTATCTTTATTATTCAATTTCTCTTTTAAATATTCTTCAAAAAAGGATTTGTATGTAAAATTTCTATCTCCTATTTTTATTTCACAGTTTTCAAAATCAAAAGTTCCTTCAATGTAAGGATAATCTATCTTATCTCGCGGGCTTACTGTACTTTTCACATTTTCTAATAAGTCTTCTTTTGGTTTGTTAGCATCTATACGGAGTAAAACAGCTTTTTTTAAGTTTTTTTTGTTTTCTAATATTCTACTGTAAATAGGTATCAATGTTGAAGAAGAGCCAGAAAAAATATCTAACACAGAAATTTCATTATGTTTCTTCAGGAAAATTTCTGCAAGAAAACCTGCCGCCTCTGCAAGCTGTATGGAAGGACCTATCATTTCGCTACCATTATATACGACAATTTTGAAAGTATTGTTGAGTTTATATTTCTTAACAAATTTATCAACTGGAGAGTTTTCTAATACTATATCTGCTTCTTTTGCTTCGTCAAAAGAAATGTGTTGTATCACATTTGGACTACTTTGTGACCCTGCTTCCCCATCATTACTGATTTTAAAATCAAGTCTAACTCTATCAATCGCAATAAGCTCATTGTACACAATCGGGTCAACAGGAGAGAAAAGAGAATGCCTGCAAACGAATAAGGATTTTTGTTTTTCTTCATGTTTTCTTGTTGGATTTCCTCTATAAATGATTTCAATCAAATCCTCTGTGTATTTTCCGTCTGGATGAGTTTTTGCAAATCCCTTTATATATCCTTCAAGGAAGTTTTGAAATTTCATCATGTTTCTTCCTGATTCAGATATGAGGAAACCGTAACTGGTTGGGGTGATTTCAAAAGTAGCCACCAGGGCATGTTTATATTTTCCTTCTTTGTTACTTTTCCTCTCGGAGATCCAGATTCCTCCTTCCGGAGATATTTTTATTCCTTCGTAAAATTCCTTTAAAAACGTCAAGTCTGAATCTGGACTTATTTTTTTTGGGCTTTTGCCTTTGTAAAGAATGAATTCTTCTTTTATTTTGGAGAAGCTCTTTTTTATCTCATCTACAATTGTTTCGCGCGGAAATAGTTGCTCGTTCCCCAATTCTCTTGCGATCTTTCGCAAAATTTCAAAAAAAGCATTATGTATTTTTCTCAAAATCGGAGTATTTAATATAAGCTCTCTCTTCAATTTCTCATCCTTTATTTCCAAAACTTTGGAAGCATCAGCTGAAAGGTAAGATCCCACTCCTTCTACTTCTACTTTAAGCCTACTTCGTTTATTCTTAGATATTTTAAGAATACCTTTTTTATTCAGTGAAACTTTCAGCAATACAGGTCTTCCACACTTTTCTTCTGCCGTTATAAACTCAAACGCAAGGTCGCCGAAAATAAATTCCAGCAATCCTTTCAATTCCGATAAGTCTACTTCTGCTCCCCTTTTTTCTACTTTTACAACTACTCTTGGTGAATAATATTCTTTATTTTTTTGAAAGAAATTTGTTTTATTAGACTGATAATAGCAGAATTGATTTCTCCCGAGTTTCTTTGCGCTATCCTTAAGCTTCTGAGGTATCTCCGTCATTTGTCTGTAGGACTCATCTACAAATTTTTGTAAGTCATCCCCTTCTAATTTACTAATTCTCTTCCATTCAGCATACTCTTTATACTTTAAATCATCAGGGAACACAAAGAGTCCCATACTTGATGTAATTTTTAAACCGTACTTATCAGGGTCAGCATTAAAAACTTCTTTCTGGAATTCTTTACTATTTACGAAATCTTTCAACTCATAAAGATGGGATATTAATTTATCTTTGTCTATTTCACCAGAATATATAATCAAAAACTCGTCTCCTCTTTCTCTGAAGAAACGACCTATTTCGTATTGTACTCCATTGCCTGCAGCATTTTTATCAATAAAATCTTTAATTTTTTTCACAAATTCTGATAATATTTTATTAGTCCCTCTGTAACCAAAAGCATCATTTAATTTTTTCATTCGGTCCATATCAAAGAATACAACGCCTATTTTTTTCTCTTTCTGTTTATAAAATTTTTTATAATAGACACTTTCAGCAAGTTTCTGCCATAGATAAGTCTGCATAAAGTCCCTGTTTCTTGCTTCTAATTCAACCTCTTTTCTCTTTTCATCCACTTCGAGTTTATCTTTAAAACTCTGCTCGTATTCAGTCAATAATTCCATCAAAATATCAAGTAATTCATTCCATCCAGCATCTTCAAGCAATCTTTCTTTATTAAAAAAGCTGGCTTTTCCTAAGAGATAAAATTCTGCTGCTTTTGATAGAATTCTATCAGCAGGGGTTTTAGAGGTGAAAACAATGACGGGTAAAGCAGGAAAATTGGGGCGGATTTCTTTAAGTAATACTATCTGACCTAAAGTTTCCCATATTCTTTTATCCTTTGGTTTATCTTTGAAATACTCCTTTCCTTCATTATGACTAAAATCCAGGTCAAGTAACATAGCATCAAAAGGTTCAGTTTTCAATCTGAATTCTGCTCTTGAAATAAATCTCTCAGGGATAATTTCAAAAAAGTATTTCTGTCCTTTTTCAGACAATATCTGATTCAATTTCCTTTCGAAAAACTTAGCAGTTCCATAAAACCCAAGCCTATCATCTATTAGAAGTATGCGTTTGCTATCACTCTTGTCCATCAATGTTTTGCTCCGTGTAACTTAAAAGCCTCCAACATAGATTCTCTCATTGATTCCCATATTTTGTTTCGCGTATCCTCGTCAATTTGGACATTTTCTAATTCATCAACTCGTTTTGATAAAGATAAAAGCTCACAGGGCAGCTGAATACAGTTAATAATTGAACCATAATTTTCAATAAATCTCGGAGGGCAGTATCCCACAAAGAGAGTATTACTTAAAAACCAGTTTTTGTCTCCCTCATAAAAATAGTCATCAAAAATAACGCTTAAAAGAAAATCGCAAAGAGGGAAAAGGAAGGGATCATTGGGGAATCCTTCATTCCATAAAGTGTTTTCTCCATCTCTTGAAATTCCGTTCAAAACAATCAAATATTTCTCTTCGTTTGCTTTTTTTATCGATCTTTTAGAGAAATCTTCCATTAGTTTTTCTATGTTTAATTCTTCTAAGTCTTCTGTTCTATAATCTTTTACATACTTCAGATACATTTTTAGCGATTTTGCGAGTTCTGTATCCTCTTCAGCAATTTTTAGTATCTTAATTTTTGGTGACTTTCCCATATCACCACCATTTTAACCATTTCACTAAAACAGGAGCCGTAAAATAGCCTTTTCTTGTGTTTCAATCTTACAGTGGAACACCCACACAGTTTTGTAGCAATCTGTTCCATAACAAACATTTTAATCGTTCATCACTGTTTTTCAACTCCAAATAGACAACACCTCAAGTTATTCATTCTTTTCCTATTATGCTCTCTTTCAATTCCTCCAATGCTTTTATTAATTCACAGAGCCAGTCATTGAAAGATTTCTCCTCTTTCACTTCTACGTGTGTTGGCAAAAATACTGTGGGTTGATTAAATGTCTTCTTCTCATAATTTAACAGGTTTTCAACGGAAGGATTTGAGCTATTATCAATTAAACTATCAAGGTAACAAAAGAACTTTGGGATGGGATGGAGTGGATCTACCGTTTTCTGGCCTTCATTAGTATTTACTCCCATCAAATATTCGATTTTTTGCAATATTTGCATTGTTTCAGAATTATATTTTGCAATTTCTGCTAAGTTTTGGTTTGCGCTTTTTAATAAATCAGCTTTTTCTTCATCCGTTAATTTCACTTCATTTTCACATTTAACCTTGTCATCTTCCTGGATTTTTGGAAATTTGTCGATGCCGAAGATAAGATAGAGAGCCTGTAAATATTTCTTCCTGTAATAATCTTTTCCTTTATCTTTTAATATCTCCTTAAAGTATTCATTACATGAATCTTCGGACGAATGACGGCGAATGTCAGATGATGGATTGCAAACCTCCTTTAATCCCATCAAATCAATATCAAGTGGCAGAAAAAGATGCGCAATGCGGTGGAGGAGGAGATAGATTAAGCGTTTACGGAGTCTAATTTCGTCTTTTTCAATTACTAAACTTTCTTTTAATTTATAAAACAATTCTTTTATTGTAATTTTATTATTGAGTAACTTATCCATATTACTTTTTAAAGTTTCCCACCGTTCCTTTGCAGCTTCTTCACTCCCCCCCTCTGTATAATTTGTGATATGTAATTTAGGGTCTGGCTCCAAATTTTGGTTATGTACCAAAACTAAATACTCTGCTCTTTTCTCCTGAATTCCGTAGCTTTTAAACAAGCACTTTACAAACGCTGGAATTTGTTTTTTAATCTCATTTACGGAAGAATCTCTTTTATTAAAACGTGTATCTTCTTTTTTCACGAAAAATATCAAATCATTATTCTTACTATAACATGCATAATTAATTCTATCTCCGTAAAAAATTTTTTCAGCATTTTCACAATCTTTCTTTTCAATTATTCTCTTTTCCCGTGATATACCAAGAGAGCTGAGCCATTCACTAATTTTTTCGCCTCTTTCTATTATTATAATAAACATTTTACCCTCCTGCAATATTCATTATTGAACGAATCAAGCCCAATTTATCTGGGTATTCCATGTTTCTGAAGCTCATCATAACATCAGACAGGAGCATAAATTTTGTATTTGGAGGCACATTTGCAGGTTTTCCTCTTCCACTTGTTACAACGATAAATTCAAAATATTCCCTTAATCTGTTAATAACTTTACTTAAATACTCTGATGACTTCTCCTGCAAAGGCAGTTTATCCAAAATCCCCAGATGAATAACTAAAACACTAGGATAATCATTAAATGGAAATCTTTTCAATTCAGTTCCATTTACTTCTTCAACTAGCTCAATACCCTCAAAATCTTTATTTACTTTAAAAACAAATATTATATCTTTACCATCATATAAATTTTTCTCAAATATTATATTCCTCTCATTATTAATCATCGCTTTATTTGGTATATAAAATCTAGCATTCGTTATATCATATTCAGGATTGATAATTTTAGTTATCCTCTCATCTAAAACAATAACATTAAAAAATGTATTCTCAAGCAGTTTATATTTCTGCCATAAAATCTCTCCTTCTTTGTCCGACCAAGAACAAAGTAGTAAATATG
>CAYRIM010000042.1:5912-6147 GCA_964424445.1 uncultured Candidatus Saccharibacteria bacterium
ACATTCCTGATGAAAGCATTTTAACCCAGCTTGTGAATGTCAGCAAAAAACTATATCTTTTTCGCTTACATCACTTTCCTCTATCTTTTCTGAAATAAATTTTATATCATTCTTTAACAATATCTCTTCATTTCCTTCGATTTTCTTTGCTTTTATTACTATTCCCCTTTTTTCAATCTCTGATTCATTTGATAAATGCAAAAGCCACTTTTTATAAAGAAAATTAAGTGACGAT
>CAYRIM010000043.1:0-2133 GCA_964424445.1 uncultured Candidatus Saccharibacteria bacterium
TCTTTGGTTTTAAAGCTAAGTAAAAAGTAAAAAAGGTATTCTTTCGATAAATAATGAATATTGAAGGAATATAAATAAAAACAAAAATGAAAAGAAAAATAACACTTACAATTTTATCTTTCGTCTTTGCAGCAATGATAGGCTTGGCTTCTGCAAGCTTTGCTAACGCTGCTAGTGATGACGCTACTTCTGATGTTACTTTTGACATTATTTCTGCTATTGAGGTAACAGCTACTACTGCTACTTATGATTTTTCGGATGTTTCTCCAGCTTCTTCTCCCGTAACTCAAACAGACGCAGCTACAATCAACGTTAAGAGTAACTCATCTTGGTCGCTAGACGCTCAAGCAAACAGTGCCAATTTCACTGGCGGAGCAAATGACAAACCCTTCTCTGACCTAGAAGTATACGATGAAGACTTGACAACTTGGAACGCTCTATCAAACGCTGAAACAAAACCAGTACAAGATGGTTCTCAAACTACCAACTCTGGTGATGATGTAGCTGTTGACTATCGTCTTACAGTTGATTGGGATGATGACACTGGATCTTATAGTGGTACTATCACTTATACTGGTACAACTTCCTAATAAATCCTAAAAAAGATCTTTATTTGGGATTAAAGTTCTCTATAAAAAGCCCGATTTTCCTCTATCGGGCTTTTTTCTTTACCCTTTTTTACTTTTTTTGCTATAATGTTAAATAAGAAATTAAAAAAAATAAGAAAATAACAAAATAAAAAGAAAAATTATGAAAAAACTATTTTCAAGCATTTTATTACTATTTTTTACCTTAAGTATTTTTGGTTTTTCAAAAGTAAGTGCCGAAGGAGCTATCCGCAGCATGTCTGTTGCTCCTTCTAAAATTACTCAGGACATAGAATTGGGTGAATCATACACTGAAACACTAAATATTTATAATAAAGGAACTACTAATCTAAACATAAAACCATATATCAAAGAATACGAAGAAGATGAAAATGGGAATCCTATTTTTCTAGAACCAGAAGATGAAGATTCTATCACAGAATTCATTTATTTTAACGAAGATATAATAAATATAAAAAGTGGAGACAGCGGATTCCTTGACATAACAATAAACATTCCTGAAGAATATGGGATAGGAAATAAAAGCGCAGCAATATTTCTAGACAACCAAATAGACAAAGGGATCGAAGAAGAAACTGCCGTGGCTCATAATATCAGAGTAATAATAAAAATATCCCTTGCCATTAACAAACCAGGAGAAAAACTATCTAGATCGGGAGAACTTTTATCATATGATACAAAAATAGAATATAACGGTTTTTTAAAAAATCCTACATTAAGTACAGAAATAGAATTTAAAAATACTGGAAATTCTTTTTTGAATTTTGTCAGCTACACCGATTATGATTGTTTTTCTTACAAAAAAATAAGAAGAAGTGGATACAAAAACCCGGAAAGAAAGACTATTCTTCCAAATACTACCAAAACTATGAATAATCGGTGGATAGATGCTCCTTTTTTGGGAATTTGCAAAGTAACAACCACTTATGCTTACCAAAAAGATGATTGGCAAAAATTATATGATTTTGTGATAGTTTATGATTATAATCTCATCTTTATTATTTTTGGCATATTTCTAATTTTTGTTATTTATTCTTATTTTTCAACCAAAAAAAGGGGGGATTATATGGGGGGTGTTTTCAAAAAAACCATAAGGAAGACAAAAGATAAAAATATATTAGAAAAAAAGACATCAAAATCTTTTGTGAAAAGAGTTTTTTCTCTTTTTATGCTATTTATAATAATTATTGCAGGACTTTTTATTGGTCAATTTGTAAGTTCGCTAATTTTCAAAAGTCCAGAGGCAAAACAAGATACCATCACTACTTCTGAAGAAAAAATACTAGAGTTTGATTTTGGGGGATATAAAGAAAATAAAGACGAAAAAATAGAATATAACAAAATTTTAAACTTTTAATAGTATGAGTAAAAATAGATCTAAGACAAAAATTATTTTATTAGGATTTCTAATATCTTTTATCTATGGTTTTTTCTTCGGAAATTTTTCTTTCGAACTAAAGACAGCAAAAGCGTCTGCTGCCGTCAGAATTCAGACAACCTCAGGCAATAATGCTGACAATCTCCC
>CAYRIM010000043.1:2233-5964 GCA_964424445.1 uncultured Candidatus Saccharibacteria bacterium
AGACACATGTGATGATAATAAAAAATGGGTTGGTGCTATTGTTACGTTTAAGGTAAATTCTTCTTCGTCTGCTGCCGTCAGAATTCAGACAACCTCAGGCAATAATGCTGACAATCTCCCAACAGTTTCTATCACTTGGGGCTCAGCAACAACCGCAGGCAATCTTTTAGTGGCAATAGTTTCCTATGAAGATGGTGTTGATGTTACCATAACCCCCCCAGCTGATGGATGGCAACTAGCTAAAAGAATAGATAATTTGAATAAAATAGGAACCGCTATATACTACATACCAAATGCTTCATCACAATCAGGTGAAAAAATATGGGGGTTTTCTCCTGATGATAAAGCTGCGGTAGTGATGATAGAATATTCGGGCGTAATAACAACCTCGCCATTAGATGTAACAGCTTCTTCTAGTGGAGCAAGCAATAGCCCTAATTCCGGAACCACCGGCACTACCTCACAAAACGAAGAAATAGCTATAGCTGCCCTAGTCACGAGAGAACAAAATGATGTTCTTCTGGGTCCTGTTACTAACGGTTTTGTCAGATTGGGAGAGTATGATGGCGGTAAAGATAGAGTAACCATAGGTGTGTATGAAAAATCATTGTTATCTACTGGAACTCAAAGCGTTGGAGACACATGTGATGATAATAAAAAATGGGTTGGTGCTATTGTTACGTTTAAGGTAGCATTAGCACCTGATAGTATTACGTTATCTATTTCCCAAACATACAATAGGGATGGCACAGACGGTTATGGCAACTCTTCTTTTGGCAATGTAGAACCAATCAATTCTCCCTATTACATAGGAGTATCACCCTCTACTGCTCCCTACGCTGTTAGGGCAAGTTTAACCACTGGCAACTCTTGGAATTTATATATAAAAGGAAGTGGCGATTTCTCTGATGGAGGTAGTAATACTATTCCTTTGAGTCAACTTAGCTGGAGAGAAGATGGGGATAGTGGAGATTGGACCGCTATGACTACTTCAAATAATCTTATAACAGCAGGGTCGAATAACAGTAATGAAGATATAGATTATAAACTTGATGTAAATTGGAATGATAATGTGGCTACGGGATACTCAACGACAATAACCTATGAAGTAATTACGCAGTAATTGTAGAAGCAAGAAGTAAGAAGCATGAATCAAGGCATAATCTTTGATTTTTTTATTAGACCATTAGTAATTTTATTAATTATTACAGTTTTTTCAGCTAGATTTTTAAATTCTTTTCTACTTATATATCCTAAGTCTCTTGATATTAACAATTGGTTTTGTATCTCAGTAAGTGAACCAAGGGCTATAGAATAAAAATACGCTTTGTCTTTATACGATCCCCTGCTAAATCCTTCAGCTATATTAGAGGTAAAAGAAATAACAGCCCTTCGCAACTGACTAATTAAACCAAATTATTCTTCCTTTGGAAATTTTCGTGTAATTTTATAAATATCCAATACTAATGTGTGTCTTTTTTGCCAAGCCACTAACGGAGTAAAAGATTTAATTTTCCTTGATTCTTGATTCATAATTCTTGCTTCTTTTTTCTAATTCCATATTCCATATTTATTATTCATATCTTACGATTCACAAAAAGGTGCCGGCAAAACAATCCTCCTCAAGTCGCTAAAAGAGAACGTTGTTTCATTAGCCAACACCCTTTATTTATATATAACAAAAAGTTGTATAAATGTCAACAATTTGTTGTATATATTTTTTTGTGCTTTAATATACAATTCTTCCTTTTTGACTTCTATTAAACATAATGATAAAATAGCTTAATATGGACGAAAATAAAAAGATTGGACAAAAAATTAAAAAAGCAAGAACAGAATCAAGGTTGACCCAAGGCCAATTAGGTAAGATTATTGGCAGAACTGGTTCTGCTATTGGATATCTAGAAGCTGGTTTAAGAAAGATAGACCCAGACACCTTAAAACGAATTGCTGATGCTCTTAATAAGCCTGTGCAATATTTTTATGGGGAGGAAAAAGAAGATTTTGATATATACGCCAAGCTTAAATCCATAGAAAAACAAATTAGCGAATTAGCTATCTTAATTAAAAAAAAGAAGAGGAAATAATACAAAACAAATGATATAAAAAAATAACAGTACTCATAACTGTTATTTTTTATTAAATGCTATTTTCTGTTATTTATCCCAGAAATTTCAGCATATACATAATCCCAATACCAGATAAAAAAACTATAAATGAAACAAGTGTCCTCATTGTTTTCTCCCCTTTTTTAAACTTAATCTCTGGAATAAGATCAGATGAAGCAATATAAATAAAATTACCAGCAGCAAAAGGAAGTAAATACATTATTGATCCCTCAATGCTTTCGAAAGCAAGATAACCAATCACCCCTCCTAAAATCACTGTGAGAGCAACCACAAAATTTAGAAAGAGTGCTTTTTTCTTTTCCATTCCCCCATAAACCAATACTCCAAAATCACCTATTTCTTGAGGAATCTCATGGAGTGCTATAGCTAAAGTTGTAACAATGCCTAGAGGAACACTAGCTATAAAGGAAACGGCTATAACTATCCCATCAATAACATTATGAAAACTATCACTAATCAAAATTAAATAAGATATAGGTTTTATTTTATATTTCTTATCATGTTTAACTTTATGACAATGATGCCATCCTAAAAATTGTTCTAGAATAAAAAACAAACAAAAACCCAAAAGAGTATATAAAAAAATCCATAGAATATTTTCAACCCCCAAAGAGATAACTGACTCTGGCAACAAATGGAGAAAAGCCCCACCCAACAAAGCTCCAGCCGATAAAGATACTAGTCCCAAAAGAATCTTTTCTAAAATCTTTTCTTTTAGAAATAAAGCAAAAGCTCCAACAAAGGCTATAAGGCTTATCAAAAAAGTGGTTGTAATTATCCAAAGGAAAGTAGTCATGATTTTATAATAACATATTTATTCCATTGTTCCATGGCTTCATTGTTTCATTGTTTCATTGTTAAAAAAACCTTTCAATATAAAACAAGAATGAAGCAATGAAACAATGAAACAATTTTTTTATAAATTAATTAAATACTCTCCCCAATTATTTTTATTTAGACTATCTAACCTAATCGCATCATCTATACTAAAATTTTCAACAATTGTCCTTTTTAGATCTGCTAAATATCCCCCAGCTCCTAACGCCCGACCTACATCATTCGCTAAGCTTCTTATATAAGTTCCAGAACTAACTTTTGTTTTTATTTTCAAGTAAGGCCACTTATATTCCAGAATATCAATTTTGTTTATTTTCACCCTAACTGGTTTTAGTTTAATCTCTTCTCCGCCTCTTGCAAATTCATATGCTTTTTTTCCCTTTATCTTTTTTGCTGAATATACTGGAGGGGTTTGTTTTATCTCACCAGTAAATTTTTTTAAAACTTTTCTTATTTTGGATAAAGCTGGTTTTTCATCAAAGCTCACTTTTTCTATTTTCCCCTCAGCATCATATGTGTCACTTCTTTCTCCCAATTTTATTTTTGCAATATATTCTTTATCCGATTTTACAAATTTAGAAATATTTTTCGTAGCCTCCCTACCTATAGCGCAAACAAGGACGCCCGTAGCCAGAGGGTCTAGCGTCCCAGCATGACCTATTTTTTTTATATTTGTAATTCCACGAAGTCGCTTTATAACATCATGCGAAGTGATACCTTTTGGTTTATTTATAATAATAAAGCCCAATTGCATTATTCTCCTTA
>CAYRIM010000044.1:0-5927 GCA_964424445.1 uncultured Candidatus Saccharibacteria bacterium
TATATCAAAATGCAAAACTGCTTTTGTAGCAGTCTTATTTACATTCTGTCCACCAGGACCAGATGACCTAACAAAATTAAGTTCAATCTGCCATTCGGGGATCTTTATTCTGTTTTGTGCAAAATTTTTCTCTATTTTTTCCATAAATTTTTATAATTTTTTATAAACTTTCTTTTATTCTTCTTGCTAATTTCTTTCCCACAACCTGAGCGATTAGCTCCTCCTTAACACCTATTATACCATCTACAGACCCAAATTCCCTCAATAATTTCTTTCTAGTTTTTGGTCCCATTCCTTCTATTTTATCCAACCTAGATTTAATAACCTTCTTGGTTCTCAGATTCCTATGGTATGTTATGGCAAACCTGTGTGCTTCATCCCTTAATCTCTGGATAAAATACCCTTCTTGTGAATTTTTCTTTACGCTCACCTTCTTGAATCTACCATCAACTATTCCGAAAACCTCTTCTTCTTTTTTTGCTAGTGACAGCAGAGGAATAAAGATATTATTTCTTTTAAATAATTTTTTCACCGTACCAAGTTGCCCCTTTCCTCCATCTAAAATTATCAGATTCGGCTCTTTCCATTCTTTGTTTTTTAACCTTCTCTCAATCACCTCACTCATCATTTTGAAATCATCAATCCCCTTTATAGTTCTTATTGTGAACTTGCGATAATCGCTTCTTTTGAATCCGTCCCCCTCCCATACAACCATAGAACCTACGGCTTCTTTCCCAGATATATTACTAATATCGTAAAATTCTATCCTAAAATCTTTCTTATGTTTCAATTTGTATCTCAACTCTCGATTTAGAATAGGAATGATGTTTCTTAGAACCTTTCCGGGCAACTCTCGAGTGCTCCCTAAGGATTGCCTCAATGAAACTTCGACATGCTTTAAAGACTTAATTTTATCTCGAATAATTACTGCTTCTTCATATTTTTTCTCTTTTGATAATTCTCTCATTTCTTTCTCCAAATCTTTTATTATTCCTTTCTTTTTTCCTTCTAGAAATTTAATTAATTGTCTAATGCCTATTTGATAATCATTATCATTAATATATCCCTTGCAAGGCGCATTACAATTTTTTATAAAGTACTCCAAACATGGCTTTCCTCTATTTTTATAATATCTAAATTTCGAATCGCTACAATCTCTCCAAAGAAAGATTTTACGAAGTGAATCTAGACCGCTTTTTAAAAGTTTACTGTCCGTAAAAGGTCCAAATACTTTTATATTTTTTTCTCTTTTCAAACTAGGTTTTCTTATGCATTCTGGTTGGGGAAACTTTTTATTTAAGTCTACCTTTATATACAAAAAATCTTTATCATCTTTTATTTTAATATTGTAACGTGGCTTGTGTTTTTTTATCAGAAAAGATTCCAAAATCAAGGCTTCTATCTCACTATCAGTAATCTCCCAATCGATATCCCTTGTTTTTTCTACCAAAACTTTTGTTTTGGTATCTAATTCTTTATTTGAAAAATAGGAATTAACTCTCTTTTTTATATTTTTTGCTTTCCCAATATAAATAATCCTGCCTTTTTCATCATAAAATTTATAACAGCCAGGATTGTTAGGTAAATTTATTAGTTTATTCTTTATCCTTGAATTCATATACACATTATAACAAAAAATCATTTTTTCTCTCCTTTTAAAAAAGGGGAGCAGATTTGACCTGTAGCTAAAACAGGGTAGAGTAAAGAAAAAACCGCCAAATATGGCGGTTTGAAATATAGATATGAAATTGCTTTTCCTTATTTCTCATCCTCCTTGATATATATCTCGTCAATCAGGCCCAAGATTTCACTTTCCGATGCCCAAGAAGGGCAAACATTAGACATACCCGTAATTTTTTTTACCTCTGCGATGACTTCCTCATTGAGAGGATTAGAAATAGCTAAAACTAGTACGCCGACTTCTGTAATAACAATCGGAATACATTTGTGTTTCACGGCTATGTCCCTTGGTATCATCTCTGCAACGTCGGTATGTATCGGAAATTTAGTACAAATACGAATACCCATTTAGCTCCCCTCTCTTTTTGGCTTTTTAAGATTGACAGAAACGAATTCAACGCCTGGTTGATTTTTCCTTGCTACAGCATTCATTCTACCTGTTGCTCTTTGCTGTGTCTCTCCCTTAGACGCATATGTATAAGGAAGCTCCATCATAAGAACAAAATCTCTTTCTTCACCCTCTTCTTCTAGAAGTTTTTCTCGAGATTTCATTTCAACGATGGATTCACGCGGAAGATTTCCCGATTCTGTAAATATGTGTGTTTTATCAAATCCCGTCATAAAACAAAGAATATATATACCAACTATTTTTACATTTCCCTCTCTCCGCGTGTAATAGACAACAACTTCCTGATTTACAAAACTAGATAAATCATTATCTGTAATCAATGTTTCAACCTCCTTATTTTTAATAGAAAAACAAAAGACTCACTTTGCCCGATTATCCCGAGATAAGCGGACTTATGATTAAACACTTACTCGTAAACCCTTTCTCCGGTTACAGGAAAAAAGGCTACTAATTTTTTCTTTTTTTTTGAGCTATCTTTTCGCTTTTTCTTCTTTTTCTTACGTAACGCCGGAAAAATCTTCTTGATCAGAAAATTTCCTGATTTTTTGGGTTCTTCTAAAGCGAAAAAGACAGAAAACTTTATTATATGTAAAACCAGCATCAAACTGGATTCATCCATTCCCCCTAGAAATTTTTCAATTTCTTCTGATAGTTTTTCGTCTTTTTTGCTAACAAAGCTTATTAATGGTCTTACTGCGGCCATTAATCTTTCTTTCTCTTCGATAAGAACCATCTCCTCTCTTTAAGTTTTTTTGTTAAGCTACGCTTAATTTATTTTAACTAAATAAGGCCAAAAAGTCAATTATTTTACCCTTCTTAATTTTTGTATTTCATCTCGTAAATCCGCTGCTCTTTCGAATTCCAAATTCCTTGCTGCAATATCCATCTTCTTCTCTAGGTCTTTAATGATGCGTTTAACTTCACCTTTTGGAATTGCTGACACCCGATCCTGAATCGCGGGCGCAACATGTTGCGCCCCTACATCACGCCAATCACTTCTTGCTGGAATAAATTTCTTTATGGATTTTGGTGTTATCTTGTTTTTTTTATTATATTCCTTTTGGATTTTTCTTCTTCTGCTTGTCTCCTCAATAGCCTTTTTCATAGATCCTGTTATTTCGTCTGCATACATAATTACTTTGCCTTCATTGTGTCTGGCAGCTCTGCCCATGGTTTGGATCAGAGAACTATAAGATCTCAAGAACCCTTCTTTATCGGCATCAAGTATTGCAACAAGAGAGACTTCCGGCAGGTCCAAGCCTTCTCGAAGCAGATTAATTCCTACCAAACAATCGTACACACCTTCTCGTAAAGATCTCAAGATATCGATTCGTTCCAATGTATCAATATCACTATGCAGATAGGCAACATTTATATCTAGTTCTTTCAGATACTGCGCTAACCTTTCGGCTAATTTTTTGGTCAAAGTAGTAACAAGAACTCTTTGCTTGTTCTTTACTCTTTGGCGAATCTGTTCTATCAAATCATCTACTTGGTTCTCAACTTTTTTTACTTCTATTTCTGGGTCGAGAAGTCCTGTTGGACGAATAATTTGTTCTACTATTTGTCCCGAAGAAACTCCGAGTTTAGTCGAGGAGCTTTTTTTCAATTCATATTCAGCTGGAGTGGCACTTGTATATATAACGTTTTTTATTTTTTTATCAAACTCATTGAACTTCAGTGGTCTATTGTCTTTTGCCGATGGTAAGCGGAATCCGTTTTCTACTAATACTTCTTTTCGAGCCTTGTCTCCTTCATACATTCCTCGAATTTGAGGTATGGTCATGTGTGATTCATCTACAACAAGTAGGAAATCGTCGCCAAAAAAATCTATCAATGTAGAGGGGGGCTGACCGGGCTTACGAAGAGAAAGATGGCGGGAATAGTTTTCTATACCATTAACATACCCCACCTCTTCTAACATCTCCATATCATAATTTGTTTTTTGCTCTATTCTCTGAGCTTCCAACATTTTATTTTGTCTTCTCAATTCTTTTACTCTCCTTGTCATCTCTTCGCGAATGTTCTTTATAGCTTTTTTCAAATCCTCCCCCTTAGTCATAAAATGTTTTGCCGGGAAAATATCTACCTTTTCTAACTCTTTTTCTATTTCACCAGTTACAGGATCCAATCTACTTATCATTTCTATTTTATTACCAAAAAAACCAATCCTTATAACTTCCTCGCCATAAACAGGAACAATTTCTAGAGTATCTCCTCTAACTCGAAATTTACCGCGACTAAGATCGGTGTCATTCCTTTCATACAAAATATTTACCAAATTACTAATAACTTCCTCTCTGCTGATCCCCTGATTTATTTTTAGAATAAAAGATTGCCTCATATAATCTTGGGGTTCACCAAGACCATAAATACAAGAAACCGAAGCGCACATTATCACATCTTTTCTTGTTAGAAGTGAATGGGTAGCAGCATGGCGAAGTCGATCTATTTCATCGTTTATGCTTGCTTCTTTTTCAATATAAGTATCACTTTTGGGAATATAAGCCTCCGGCTGATAGTAATCATAATAAGATACAAAATAATGCACCGCGTTTTCTGGGAAAAATCCCCGAAATTCAGAAGCCAACTGCGCTGCCAAGGTTTTGTTATGAGCAATAACTAGTGTGGGAATGGGTCGCGACCTTTCCTTGCTATATTTCTCTATAACATTCGCTATACTAAAAGTTTTACCACTTCCCGTAACACCAAGAAGAGTCTGATCGCGATAACCTTTGCTCAACCCCCCTAAAAGCTTTTTAATGGCTTGCGGTTGATCCCCGGTGGGTTTAAATTTTGAGTGTAATTTGAACTGCATTGTTATAATTCTTGACCATTAAGCTATTTTCTGATAATATTATTATATCGCGCATTAAAAATAAAATCAAAAAACGGAGGTTATAATGAGAGACTTATTCGGAGGAATCATTATGCTTTTTTGTTTTATAGGAATAATTTTATTCGCAATAATATTTCCAAAGTCTCAAATCAGAAGTGACCTCGAAGAGCTTTTTGGTATCAGATAAAAAACACATATAAAGGAGATAATAATGCATATCCTTGGTAAGGTGTTAGGGGGTCATCCTCATTTTTGCCATCTATTCACTAGGCCAGCAAAATACTTTGTTAAATATGCCGGTCCTAGACATAGCAGTGATGCCGCAGTTCCGATCTGCAAAGAATGTTACGACAATATTAAGAAAATAGAGAAGGGAGAATATAAAAAAAGAAATAAATGGTCAGCTAGAGTCATTCGTATTATAGGCCTTTCTATTGAAGCTTTAAACAAATTTTATTCTCAAACAAGAGAAGAAGGAAACGAGAAAAATATAGAGGATCAGATATCAAAAAGATTAGAAGAGGAGAAAAGAATAAACAAATGAAAAAGAAAGGAGGAGAAGAGTGAACAGCATAACCACTGCAAGAATGCATAAGATACTTGGTTTTCTGCCGTTCGTAATAGTAGCAGCTATATTCCTACCCGACCCGTATAAAATGCCATCAGTTTTCTTCTTTGCTGGAGCAGCATTCGGAATGCTCGTCTTATGGGCTTTGTCAAAATGGTAAGCAATCACACATTTTTATTTATTAAAAAGATAAAGCGTGACCAAAAATCACGCTTTTTTATTTACTCTTCTCTCTCCTCCACCTCTCAATCTCCCCATGATTTCCCGACAAAAGCACCCTTGGTACTCTTTTTTTTATTTTTTTACCTCTTATTTTTAGATCTAAAATCTCTGGTCTGGTGTATTGGGGGTATTCATGAATTATATTGTTACATTGTTTCATTGTTACATTGTCATTTTTGCCTGAATGCTCTTTTTGATAATGTGACAAT
>CAYRIM010000045.1:0-5891 GCA_964424445.1 uncultured Candidatus Saccharibacteria bacterium
TAGGTCTATAACTAACAAAAGCTAAGATTGCTGAAAGTAGAAGAAAGAAAAGAACATACTGCTAATAAAAATAAATATCATCAATAAAATAACAACCGAAATAACAATTATAAAGTTTGTAATTTTTTTTGTTTTCATAACTTTAAAAATTAATATCTCCCTCCTGTCCCCTCATACAGTTTATACTCATCATAACAAGTCTCTAGTAGCTCAGCAGTTGACTGATGCCAATTATCATCCCCACTATCTTTTACTGCCCCTATTCCGAAATAAAGTATGGGATCACGGTTGCAGAAAGCAGTTATACTGAAATTTGTTACCACATCTACACCCCCATAGCTAGCTGTAACCCTTACAGCGCCAACCGGTACAGTAAATCCGCTTTGAAAGGTTACAGTAGAAGATCCGGCACTATTTGTCTCCGACCAACTTGTTCCGTTATTTTGAGTAAAAATTCCCAAATTCGCAGTTACGACCTCCCAGGTATATCCTATGGGAACCCCCACTATCACATTTCCATCTTCGTCTTTTGGTATCACTGTGATATCTACTGTTTCCCCAAAACTAACATCACAATCCGTACCACTGCATCCGGCTGCAAATACAAAAGCTATTCCCACCAAATAAAATGTAGAAATGATTAAAAAAATGACTATTGTGTATAATATCTTTTTCATATTTCAATTGTTACATTGTTACATTGCTACATTATTAAGATTAACTTGGTTAACAATGTGACAATTTAATAATGAGACAATTTATTTACTATACTCCCCCAACAACCCCGTCAAAAGTTCATTCCCTGAATTATTCACCAATCCCTGATTTAATACCTGTACCGCCTTATTTTTATCTCTTTCCAAAGCATAAAACATCACAGCCAGATTCAAATATGCGTTTATAAATGCAGAATCCACCTTAATAGCTTTTCTGTAATTTGTCTCTGCCTCACGGTAGTTCTCTTCATCTCTAAAAACATTTCCTAAATTAGTGTAAGCATAAGCACTGTTCGGGTCTTTTGCTATAGCATCCCCATAGGCTTCCTTAGCTTTATCAAAATCACCAGTATTATAATAAGAAACTCCAAGATTTATTAGATCCGCTACTTCTGCAGTACCTCTATCTTTTTTCTTCTCGACATCATCTATCGCTTTTTCGAAATTGAGAGTTTCAAAAATATTTTCTACTTCTATTTCCTCTTCTACTGTCTTTTCCCCACTATCCCCTTTTATGTTATTACTTAATTCTCCGCTCTTTCTATTTGCTATCATCCCCGTAATAATTATTAAAATAACTATAACTATTACCAAAAGCATTAAAATTAAAATTTTCCCAGAATTTTTTGATGTTTTCATTGTGTTTTTATTTCTTTAGTTTTGCGGTACCAGTTGTTGGATCTTTGGCACTCTTATTGATATTCTTTTGATAAAAGTTTTTGGCACTCCGCCTACAGAAGTAGAAGCAGTAACAGACACTTCATAGATTCCTGATCTTTGTATAGCCCAGTTTTCCAGAACTCCAGAATTGATATTTATACTTCCGCTTTCTCCTGTTTCAGTATTTTCCCAATCCCAATCATAATCAACTCCAGTTGTTAAAACCGTCCCTGTTACATCTTTTACAATATTATTCATATCCAATCTGTCACCAACTCTTATAGCAAGACCAGAATACCCAGCCTTCCATTCGTTTTCACTTATTTGCTCTACTACTATTTCGGCATTAGGATCAGTAAGCCTGTATACGGTTGCAGAAGCTTCAGCGCTTCCAGCAGGAGGAGCATTAACGCTCACATTTCCCGTAATAGTATCAGAACCTCCCTTCTCGTCACTCACAGTCAAGGTAACTGTCTTAGTACCTGTAGTGCTATATAAATGAGTAGGATTTTTTACTGTACTAGTTTGCCCATCTCCGAAATTCCAGGAATAAGTCAAAGGATCGCTGTCGGGGTCAGATGAAGTATCTGTGAAACTAAATGTTGTACTAGTGTAGCCTGAAGAAGGAGTGACATCGAAAGAAGCTACTAGGGATTGATTAGCAGGAGTACCGGGTCCTATAGCACGAATATTAAAATTAGAATTAGCAATAATAGTTCCTTCCGAATCCATTGATAAACATGTACTACTGTAACACTGATCTAGATCCCCTATATATAACCAGATTATACTACCATCCTCAGGTTTTAAAGCAAGAACCCTATGATTACCCCACACTCCAAGACCCACATACAAGATCCCTTTTGTATCAATCAAAAAAGAACAAATCCACAATTCCGTTATTCCAGTCTTATCCCTTAGAGATACTTCCCATTTTATTGATCCATCACTTGTATTAAGAGCTGTTACCTTATTGGATGACCAAATATCAGAAGAAACATATATGGTACTATTATCATGACTAATCGCTTTACTGGAATTCCAGGGATAATTATATATTGCTGCCTTTGGAATATTACGCTTCCATTTTAGAGAACCATCTGGATTTATAGCTTGGATTTCATTATCATTCTCATTTGCTTTCTCTAAAATCAAATAAGCTATTCCATTATCATCCACAGATATACTACCCACAGACTCTCCGCTACCTGCATAATATTTCTTATATAAAGTTCCATTAGAATTAAGAATATAAAGATCTGTGCCTTCTTGAGAAGCACCGTAGATCAAATCATTAAGACCAAGAGCTAAAAGATGGATATCATAATTATATTGCCATATTACACTGCCATTATCTGGATTTATAGCCATAATTTCATAATAAATAACACTATAATCAGGATAATTTGGGATTAATTTTCTGTTCGCATATAAAATCCCATTTGAACCTAATCTTATTGCACCGTATAAACCTTGAACACCATCATATTTACCCTGAATAGACCACTTAGTCAATCCTGTATTAATATCCTTGGCATAAAGAGCACTATCCGTAGAAGTACCTGAATGAAAATAAAGATTATTTCTGCTGGAATCTATAGTTAAATCGCTAGGCTGATGGCCTAAATCCTCCGAGTAAAATCCGCCCTCATTAACTCCATTGGAATTGATTACCCATATCTTATCCCATCCTGCCGAATACATTTTCCCATTAGATCCAATTACAGCAGCTTCCATTCCCCAATAAGAACCCCCTCCCGCAGGAGGCCACTTCTCCTGGGAAATGCCTGGTCCACCGGCGGTACCTCTCCCACTCCCCTGAAAATCACCACCATAAAATGTTGACCATGGATCAGAGAAATTAGCACTTACTTTACTATTTTGAAATCCTAAAAATAAACACAAAATAAAAATAGAAAAAAATATCCTCACTAGGTTTCTCTTTTTACAATTGTAATTATTATTTCTTGTTCTCATAATAAATATTAAAAATCTTGATATTTTGCACATATCTCAGATAAGACAAAATTATCCAAAAGTGAGCAGTTAAAAACTTTATTTTCCAATTTTCTTTGTTTATAAAGTTCACAATTTTTTTTACTTGTACCTAAAGAATTCATAACTTCTTCACAACTAAAACTCCCTGGGTCACTAAAAAAACTATTAGCCAATACCGTAAATTTACAATATTCTACGCCCTCTTCCGTCAAATTATCACACAAAGAATCATCCATTTCTCTTGCAGCTTTTTCTAACCAAAATTCAGTAACACAAATTTCAATTAAATTTGAATATTCAAAATTCGTTAATTTTTGACAAATTTTTTCATCATCCTTACTTAGGGCTTCTTGTAAAATAATTCTCTGCACACAACCCTCCCTACTCATCCTCTCATCATCCAACTTCAAACACCATTCAGGATCTAGATTTTCATAAGCTAGATTGAAAGCTATATTATTTTTACAAATGACTCTATATTCTTCATCTTCTATATTCTCACAAGCCTCAAAATCTCCCCTATCTACAATCTCACTAACCTCCTGAGCCACTTCTTCTTTTTCAGTTACCGGAATTTTGTCCTCTTTCTCAAAAACTCCAACCAAAGCTAAAATTACAATAACAACTACAACTAGTATCGCCGCTAGAATCAAAATTAATGTATTTTTCTTTATTTTTATTTTCATGCTTTTGACTTTTGAATTTTGATTTTTGAATTTCTACGGCACTAAAGCCCTCAAAGTTATCGTACTATCCCCCACTGGCGCACTATATCCGCTCCAAGTCATTACTTGTCCCGCTTGAGAAAAACTAGAATTAGAAGCAGACCCTGCCACATAAGTAAACCCGGGAGGAAGAGTAAACCTCACATCGGTACTTTTTGCTGCGCTTTCTGGATTATTTACAGTTAGAGTAAAAGTAACCTCATCTCCTGATCTTGCGGTAGCAGTTTCTCCGTCAGGCCCCACTACTTTTGTATGAACAGAAACTCCCTTATATTCGAAATCATATTCATTTGTATAATTATAAACATCGCCCTCACCAGCTGGTGGACATTCAGGTTCTGGTATTTCGGGGTCATTTGGATCGCAAACATCACTAATAACCGCCACATAAGACAACACCCCCTCAACTAATATAACAGAAGTTTTTTTCACTACACAACCAGGTATTACAGCTATTAGAGAAGGTGAGCCAGAACCACCCCAATACATAAAACCAACTGTACTCCTACTTTCATTTAAAGCTGAAGCAAAAAGATAATAAGCACCATTATGTTCTAACCCATCAAATATAAATTCACCGGGACTTTTATAGGAAAGAAGCGTCCAATCGCCCGCCCCCCCAGTCGCACTTTGTAAAAGATACCCCATATCGGTAGAAATCATTATATAACCAATTTGAGACCATTCAACAGAATTTGCTGTACCGTAAGTAGAGGCACCGTAGGTCTTTCCAAAATCATACCAAGTATTAAGACCAGTAACATAACCAATATTACCGCCACCATACAATATAGTCACAGCCGTTGCCCCATCAGTACCAATAGCTTCAGCATTATTATTTACAAAGCTCGGTTTCGAATAAACCCCAAGAGAATTCCATGAGGCACCACTATTCATCGTGTAATGAATCTGTCCATCTTTTTCCAAAACATATGTATTCGCAACACCCGACACAACGTCAACTATATTGTTTTTGTTCCCCGGATAATTAGAAAGAGGTTGTGGCACACCAGTATTAGTTCCGTCCCACGAAACCCTATAAACATCGGTTGTTGAAGCAAAAATCATATAGCCAAGCGTATCCAAGCTTAACCCGACTATTTCTTCCCCCGATGATGCAAAGTTTTTCCAAATATCATTTACTGCATCGTAATAAACTATCTTATTAAAAACTCCTTCCTGCGCTTCTGTCTTAAATCTCAAGCCCGACGCAGTAATCGAAATAAACAATATTATCACCAAAATCCCCATTATTTTAAAACTCACAGGAATTCCTGCTATATACGACCAAATAGTTTTTCTTTTTTTTCTAAAATTAAAAAGTTTCATTTTGTTTTTTTATTTTTAGATATTATTTTAAATTTGGGAAAACCGCTATAGCATCAATTCTTGCAACATCCTTTTTGGAAACAACTTTTTTATCCAATAATACTTCAACTAACAAATTAAACTTCTCATCTTCCTTTTTTAATTTCAAAATCAAATCTCCCCTAAGATCCTCTATCTTATCATCCAGATAGTCTTTAGTCACCATTTGATTTTCAATTCTATTTAGCCTTTCATCAACCCTTTCAAATCTTTCCTCAACTTTTTCAAACCTTTCTTCAACTTTTTCAAACTTTTCTTCAACTTTTTCAAATCCCTCCTCGTTCTTTCCAAATTTATTTTCCAAAAATTCTATAAACTCCTCGTCTTCCATTACACTAGATTGTTCTTTATTTTCTTTTGCCATAATTTTTTATTTATAAAAACAAATACCCAAAGAAAATCAAATAATCTTTGGGTTGTTATT
>CAYRIM010000046.1:0-5804 GCA_964424445.1 uncultured Candidatus Saccharibacteria bacterium
AATACTTTCTTATTTAATAATAAGAAAATTTTTCAAAATAGCACCTCGATATTTGATATATGCAGCTATTGGGATTTTGGCGGGACTCATAATAGGCATTACTATTGCTTGGCCCTTATCGGAATTTTTTGGTAATTTTGGTGTAATTATTGCTCCATATATATTAGGATTAATCTTGATGGTATTTATAGAGCTTTTTATTATAGAGGGTGTAAGATTTTGGGAGTGTGCAAGAGAGAGATTGAAGGATAAAAAAAGGGGAAATATTGAATATTAAATATTGAATATCAAGGAGATGTCGGCGCCTGTATTATTCAGTATTTATTATTCAATATTTTTTTATTTATGCGCCTGAAAAGATCTTTTTTTGAACGAGACACAAATAAAATCGCCCAAGAACTTTTGGGCAAAACTTTAATTAGAGTGATGCCAGATGGTAGTAAAATAGAAGCCATAATTGCTGAAACTGAAGCTTATCATGGATTTGACGATAAAGCTTCACATGCTTCAAAGAAAAAAACCGAAAGAAATAAAGTAATGTTTGATAAAGCCGGTTTAATATATGTGTATCTTGTATATGGAATGTATTGGTGTTTGAATTTTGTTACGATGAGGGAGGGTTTTCCAGCAGCTGTGTTAATTAGAGCGGTGGTCATAGATAATTTAAAATTCAAAAATCAAAATTCAAAATTACAATTTAGAATTCAAAAATTTAAGAAAGTTAGATTTGATGATAGAGACTATATATTAATCGAAGGACCTGGTCGTGTTTGTAAGGTTTTGGAAATTGATAAATCTTTTTATGGAGAGGATTTGACGAAAAGCAAGAGGATGTGGGTAGAAGAAAATGGTGTAGATATAGGTAAGTATGGTATGATTAAGGGCAAGAGAGTTGGGGTTGATTATGCAGAAGAAAGCGCAGAATGGGAATGGAATTATAAAATTAATATGTAGGGGCGATTCATTGAATCGCCCAATATAATTATGAAGGATCGTATACAAATTTTGGGTATTCCAATTGATAAAGTAGATTTCCTGGAAGCCTTAGGACAAATTGAAGAATTGGTAAATACAAAGGGTTATCATCAGGTGGCGACAGTTAACCCTGAATTTGTGATGCATGCGCAAGGAGATGAGGAATTCAGGAAAGCACTTGTAAATTCATCTCTTAATACTCCTGATGGCATTGGGATCGTCTGGGCTTCAAAGTATAAAAAATTATCTAAATCTAGCAATATTAAATGTCTGATATTTAATATCTTTTGGTTAAAAATAACCTTATTCGCAATTTTATTCCGCAAAAAATGGTTAACTTCAGAGATCAAAGAACGCGTTACTGGCATCGATCTTATGTGGGAATTGAGCAATCGTGCACAAGAGAGAGGGTGGAGAGTATTTTTGCTTGGTGGTGAAGATGGGGTGGCAGAAGGGGTGGCTGAGAAATTAAAAGGTATATATCCGAGACTAAATATTGTAGGAACATATGCTGGTAATCCCGAAGAAGAAGGATTATGTGAAAAAGTAGCTGAAGCAAGTCCCGATATTCTTTTTGTGGCCTTCGGATCCCCAAAGCAAGAAATTTTTGTTTATCAGAATCTAGAAAAACTGAAAGCAAAAGTTGTTATCGGAGTAGGGGGGTCATTTGATTTTATTGTAGAGAGAGCAAAAAGGGCTCCTGTTTGGATGCAAAAATTAGGACTAGAATGGCTTTATCGATTTATTTGTCAGCCAAAAAGAGCTATTCGTATCTTTAATGCTTTTCCAAAGTTTGTTTGGAAGGTGTTTTGGGGCAGAAATTGATTTTTTCTTTGTTTTAAGGTAAGGTTTAGATAAAATTTAAACACGATCTTTAAAAATAGGAGGAAAAATGAGTGATACTGTGGGTGAAGTTATAACTGAAATATTCGACAAAATAGAGTTGTTGGCGAAAGAGATTGATTTGATAAGTGAAATGCCTGTAAAAGACATAACTCAGGAAAATCAACAAGCATTGAAGAAAAGGTTCAATGAAGCTAGGGCATCAGTAAAAAAGCTCTTGAAGCATTCTGTGCCAGCTACAATGCTTATAAGAGTATTGGGAAAGGCGGAAATCATTGACAAAGGAGAAGTTCAAATTCCCGAAGGTTTTGTAGAAGACGTAATGAGTAAATCTTTGGTTTCCGGGGAATCTGTTGATGATATAATAGTAGAATTATGCAACAGGCATGGAATCCCCGAGGAGAACAGAACGCCACTTGCCAGATTTGTAAAATTATTTCTGGCAGTATCTGGCAAGAGAGAAAAAGATAACTAAAAAACCATCAAAGGTTAATTTTCTTTAAAAAGGAGCGTGGTATTTATGGAAATAAATGTATCAGAAGGACCGTCTTCCTTTATCTTGGGTAAAAAGAGCCTTCCTTTCTCTCTCACTCTTTGTGGACCTTCTTTCTATAAGGTTTTTTCTGTTACCTTTCTTAATAGGTGTGAAAAAAAAGGAGGGGGGTGGGAAATGGAGGGAAAAGGGAAAATGAAGCCGGATGAAGATCTTCTCGATTTTTCTTCTTTCTATAATTCCGAGACCAAGACTGGTACGATTTCTATTGAAATATAAAGAAAGGAGGGTCCACATGTCTGGATGGAATGATGTCGGACCGGGCGACAATTGTCCCGAAGAAGGGTGTGAGGGAACGCTGAGACTTCGTGGTTATTGAGGTGCCGTCTATCTGGAGTGCAGTCTGCACCCCGAAAGTCATGATCGTAGGGCCACGGAAGAAGAAAAAATAGAATATAGAGAAGAAATACGGGGTTGTTCATAATTAAAGAAATAAAATACCTTTATCCGCGTTAACTTTTTAGCGCGGATTTTTATTTGACAAATCTCTTTTTTTCTTTATAATTAAATTAAATAGAGTATTTATACTCTATTTTTTTATTGTCCTAACAATTTAATATATATAAAAGGGACAATAATCCTCCGAAAGACGCTACTGTCATAACAGGACGTAGTCTGTTTGACAGTAAGGATGAAGGAGGATGTGTTAGTATCAGAAAGGAGTTTTTAAATGAATGAAGATTTTATATTAGCTCTCGAACAAATAGCTGATGAAAAAGGTATTAGCAAGGAATCTATTTTAAGTGCTGTGGAGGCTGCTCTTGGAGCGGCCTATCGAAAAGATTATGGGAAATCAGGACAAGTTATAAAATGTAAAATAGATCCAGAAAAAGGTTCTATGAAGTTTTGGTTGGTGAAAAAGGTTGTAGAGCCAGAAGAAGAGGAGGAGGAAATAGATGAAGAAAGAGAGATACTTCTAAAAGATGCAAAGAAAGAAAAAAAAGGCGCAAAAATAGATGATGAGATAGAATACGAACTTCCCACACATGAAGAGTTCGGTCGCATTGCTGCTCAGACAGCAAAACAGGTAATAGTACAGAGATTAAAAGAAGCAGAGAGAGAAGTGATATTAAGTGAATTCAAAAATCAGGAAGGAAAATTAGTCAGTGGTATAGTACAACAGACAGAAGGAGGAAACGTAATAGTAGATTTAGGTAAAGCGAATGGTATTATGTTTCCATCCGAACAGATAATGGGAGAAAATTATAGAGTCGGCCAGAGAATAAAAGTTCTAATCACAAAAGTAGAAGAAACAAGTAGAGGACCACAGATATTAGTAAGCAGGGCTCACGATGATGTTGTGGAATATCTTTTTATGACTGAGGTTCCAGAGATAGAAGCGGGATCAGTAGAAATAATGGGAATAGCCAGAGAGGCTGGTACTAGAACAAAAATGGCCGTAAGGGCAAACCAAGAAGGAGTAGATCCTGTAGGTTCCTGTGTAGGTCAGAGGGGAACTCGTGTACAAGCTGTTTTGTCTGAAATAGGGAATGAGAAAATTGACATAATTCTTTGGGATGAGGATCCTGAGATATATATTGCCAATGCTCTTTCTCCTGCAAAGATAGAAGATATAAAAATAGATAAAAAAGCAAAAGAAGCTGTAGTATATGTAGCTTCAGATCAGCTTTCTCTTGCCATAGGTAAAAACGGTCAAAATGTTCGTCTCGCTTCCAAATTGACTGATTGGAAGATAGATGTATTGGAGATGAGCGAGAAAGAAAAAGAGACCAAAAAGAAAGAAGTGAAAGAGGAAAAAGCTGAAAAAGTGAAAGAAAAAGAGGAAACCAAGAAAGAGAAGATAGAAGAAAAACCCAAAAAGGAAGCGAAGGAAAAGAAAACAATCAAGAAAAAAGAAGAAAAGAAAGGAAAAAAGACCACAGAAAAAGAAGATAAGAAATAACAAAAACAGAAAAAGCCTCGCTTCTTTCGAAAAGCTCGAGATAATATAGCGAGGTTTTTTATTTGACAATAATTTTTGGATTAATTATAATAAATATACAGATTGGCACTCAATATATAAGAGTGCTAGTATATAAATAATTTTATGATTTTGTAATTTTTAAATAATGATTTAATTCTTAATTTTTAAAAATTTTGACATTAAGATTTATTTATAAAATTAAAAACTTAAAAATTAAAAAATTTAGACTATAATATATTAAATAAACGTGCAGATAGTTCTAGGGTGGTCCCTCGGATTACCTCGGGACATTTTTGCTTTTATATATAAATAATAATGTGCAAAAATGCAAATATTCGGTTTTGATCGATTCACTCACAATGCGAAAAGAATTCTTTCTGCTTCTCAAAAAATAGCTCAAGACATGAATTCTGGTTTCATTGACACAGAACACATTTTGCTTGCTATCTTAGGAGAGAAGGTGGGGTTGGCTTTTGAGGTTTTATCTGGTTTTGGGGTTGATTTTGAGAGAATAGAGATAGCCTCAACTATTATTCCTAGAGATAGTGTTGCGGTGAAAAGGATGGGAAATATTGCTAGCAACCTAAAGCAATCGTTAGAAAGAGCTGTCTTGATGGCAAAAGATCATAATCATTTTTATATAGGTACTGAACATCTTCTTTATGGGATACTTTCTAGCCCCGATTTCAGATCATATCAATTAATCAAGAATATTGATACAAGTCCTGAAAAAATATTAAAGCAATTAGATGAAGTATTCAAAACCTCTCCACAGTATACAGATAATTCTGATTTAGAAAATATGGAAAACATGGAAGATGGAATAGTTTCTATGGGAAGGGACGATTTTATGTCGTCTCCTATGCCAATGAGGAGCTCTGGAAATAAGAGTTCTATGCTTTCTATGTATGCAATAGATTTAACAAAAGAGGCGAAGGATGGAAAGCTGGATCCTACCATAGGTCGTGAAAAAGAAATAAAAAGAGTAGTTCATGTTTTGTCTAGAAGAATAAAAAATAACCCTGTCTTGATAGGGGATCCGGGCGTGGGGAAAACAGCCATAATAGAGGGATTGGCTTCAAAGATTATAAGAGGAGAAGTTCCCGTAAGGTTAAAAAATAAGAAAATTTATTCTCTTGATTTGGGCTCTATGATTGCGGGAACGAAATTTCGAGGAGAGTTCGAGGACAGATTGAAAAAATTGATAAAAGAACTAGAGAAGGACCCCAGTATTATTTTGTTCATAGATGAGATTCACACTATCGTAGGAGCAGGTGCTGCTGAGGGAAGTATGGATGCAGGAAATATGTTGAAACCAGCTCTTTCTCGTGGGAAGATAACATGTATTGGTGCGACAACTTTAGGCGAATATAGAAAGAACATAGAAAAAGATGCAGCTTTCGAGCGAAGGTTTCAACCAATAATAATAGAAGAACCAACGCTAGAAGACACTATTGAGATACTCAGGGGGTTAGCTGAAAACTATGAGGAGTTTCACCAAGTTATTAT
>CAYRIM010000047.1:0-5795 GCA_964424445.1 uncultured Candidatus Saccharibacteria bacterium
TAACGGATTGCTCTACTGACTGTCTGGTATAGGTGGTGGTCCAGAGGAGATCGCCACTACTAGCTCTAGTTAATAAAATAAGAGCCACACTTGCAATTAGTGCGACTAGAACCAAAGTAATACATACCTTCAGCCCCTTTGGTGGTTTACAAAAATAAGAACCAACTTTCATGAAAAAACCTCCTTCTTTTCCTTTTTTATTATTTTTTTTATTCTTTTTCATTTTTCCCTCCAATTTTAATTTAAAAAAACACAAGAAAAAAACTTATAATTTTCTTTAAAAATTAATATAACTAAAAACAAATTATTTTCTCTCTCCACTTTATTTTATTTACTATCTTAATGCAATACATTTTTCTGGGGAAAACTCACCAGCTTCCGCTTGCTCCACCTCCCCCACTACTACCTCCTCCGAATCCACCGAATCCCCCACTACTACCTCCTCCGAATCCACTTCCACTCTTCCACCACGAACTTCTTCCGCTACTACTACCACCTTCTTCAAACTTAATCTTATATTTAGACAAAATATAATCTATAAAAAATCCAACCAAGATCGATCCCCCAAGATAATAAAAGAAATTTGGTGAGGCTAAGAAACCAGCGATCCAAGCAAAAAAAGTAGCTCCCCCTCCCATTACTACTCCACCAGGCCACCAATGTTTCGTAAGACCCAGGCCAAAAGATGTAAGAAAAATAAAACCGATAGCTATAGCGAAAACCAGAAAGCCAAAAACAGCAAATCCAGAACCAAATTCATCAGAATTTCCCAAATTATAATCGATAACTTCACCTTTTAAAACTTTTTCTATTTCTCCTAATCCATTTATAATTCCTTGTTCGTAATTATCTATCTTGAATTCGGGAACTATAATTTCATCTATGATATAACTAGCCGTAATATCAGGCATTACACCCTCTAATCCATACCCAACTTCGATCCTCAATTTTCTTTCATTTGGCGCAACAAGAAGAAGTAGGCCATTATCATGATTCTTCTTACCTATCCCCCATTTTTCAAAAAGTTCTACTGCAAATTCTTCTATTGTTGTATCTTGTAAGCTTTCTACAGTAACCATAGCTATTTCGTGACCAGTTTCCTGTTCAAAAGAAGACAAATCGTTCTCTAGATCCAAAACTACATCTTTCGATAAAACATTTGCAAAATCATTTACATATCCTGTTGGACTGGGTAAATTCAAATACTGAGCATTAGTTTTTACACTAAAACCAGCCAACATAAATAAACTAAAAAGAAATATAAATATCTTTTTCATAAAAAATAATTATAATGAAAAAAAATAAAGATTATTCTCCCAAATTCACTTCCAGATTAACTTCTGGCGCTAATTCTGCACCTTCCGTTGATTCAAAGAAGTTTTTCTCACCAAAACCAAAAATCTTTGCAAATATCACTCCGGGAAATCTCTTTGTAGCTTTATTGTATATTTTTACTTCATCATTATATCTGGTTCTTTCCGTACTAATTCTGTTTTCTGTACCCTCTAGTTGAGTCATAAGATCAGCCACCGTTTCATTAGATTTCAGTTCAGGATTATCTTCTACAATAACAAGTAATCTTCCCAAAAAACCTTCTAGTTGACTCGCCGCTGCGGCCTTTTCGTTAGTACTTTGAGCTCCACTATATGCTACTCGCGCCTCAGTGATTTTGTCGTAAATAGCTTGTTCTTGTGTTAGATATCCTTTCGTACTATTTACAAGACTTGGAACAAGGTCAAACCTTCTTTGGTATTGCGTTTCTACTTTTGCCCATTGAGTATCAACGTTTTCATTTAACCCCACAAAGTTATTGTAATAACTAACAGCCATCAAGGCTAATATTACCACAATCCCTACGATCCACACCCATGATGAAATACTTTTTTTCGCCATTTTTGTTCCTCCTAAATAAATTTTACTTACAAAACATTTTTTATATTTAAAAAATAATAATTTTCAATTTTCAATTTTCAGTTAATTTTCAGTAATTTAATTTTCGAAAAAATATCCAGAAAATAATTGAAAATTGAAAATTATCCTTTAATAACCACCAAAGGTTTTGTCTTAATAACCTTTCTCGCCAACCCCGCACCGACAACCGTATCTATTACCTCATCAACATCTTTGTATGCTTCCGGAACTTCCTCAACTACTCCTCTCTTGCTAGCCACTTTAATAATAATACCCTTTTTTTCTAAATCTTCAAATGCTTGTTTGACACTATACTTTCTTTTTGCCTCCCCCCTGCTCATTGATCTACCAGCACCATGACAACAAGAGCCAAAACTTTCTTTTTCGGCTTTTTTGGTACCCAAAAGTAAATATGAATAAGTACCCATAGATCCTGGTATTATTACCGGCTGGCCTATTTTCTGATATTCTTCTGGGATTTCTGAATTACCGGGACCAAAAGCACGAGTTGCTCCTTTTCTATGAACTAAAAGTTTTCTCGAATTCCCTTTCTCGTCAGGATATTGTTCAATTTTAGCAATATTATGAGCTACATCATAAATCATCTCCAGCTTCATGTCCGGTATGTATTCTTCTACAGATTCTCTTGCCCAATGTAAAATCATCTGCCTATTTGTCCAGGCAAAATTTGCTGCTGCTGCCATAGCTGACAGATAATCCTGTGCCTCAGGGGAAGAAATAGGAGCACTGCATAATTCCAGGTCCGGCACATAAATATTATATTTTTCCAGCGCATGCTTCATTATTCTTATATAATCAGTGGCTACTTGATGTCCTAAACCACGAGAACCAGTATGAATCATAAAAACCACATCGCCTTTTTCAAAATCAAATGGGGATTTATTTCCTTCAAAAGTTTCCACTATCTCCTGGATTTCTAAAAAATGGTTGCCGCTCCCCAGGGAACCTAGTTGGGACATCCCTCTTTTTTTTGCCTGTTCAGAAACCTTAGAAGGATCAGCCTCCTCCAATTTTCCTTTTGATTCAATAAGTTCCAAGTCTCTTTCTTCTCCATAGCCATTATTTATGGCCCATTCTGCTCCATTTTTTAGCACCTTATCAATTTCATCTATTGAAATTTTGGTTCTACCTTTAGAGCCTAATCCAGATGGAATATTGCGAAAAAGCCTATAAGCTATTCCCTCCAACTTATCTTTAATCTCCTCAGCTTTTTTATTAGTTTTTATCATCCTCATACCACAATTAATGTCAAACCCAACTCCTCCGGGACTGACAATACCTTTTTCCAAATCGAATGCCGCTATTCCGCCAATAGCAAAGCCATACCCCTGATGGATATCCGGCATCGCAATAGATTTGTCCACAATCCCAGGTAGTGTTGCTACATTGGCGGTCTGAGCCAGAGAAAGATCATCCTTTATAACTTCTAAGATTTTTTCATTGGCGTAAACCAAACCCTCCACATTCATGTTTGGCACTACGCCTTTTGGAATGCGCCATCTGTATTCGTCTATTTGTTCTAGTTGGTCAATAGTAACACGTTGCATAAATTTAACTTATTAGCTTGTAGCTTCTTGCTTCTTAGTATTTTCTACAACCCACAAGCTAAGAAGCTAAAACCTAAATATCAAATATAACTCTCGCAAACCACTCCCCTTCTCTTTTCTCCACTTTCAACTGATGATATGTAATTGCTTTTATTTCTGTAATAAATCCCATCTTATCCAGATCCACCTCGCCCCCCCTTAACACTGCTTCCAGTTTTTTTTCACAAATATTTTTGAATTCTACTTCTCTCACTATAAATCTTTCGCTATCCAAATATATCAAAACTTCTGTCAAAAAATTAACCAAAAGTTCTTTTGGATCTTCACCTTTGATTTCTATTTTTTTTTCTTCTATTACTTTTACTAATTCGGGCCTTTCAAAAATCGTAGCATTCAAACCAGTTAAAGCTAATTTGAAAAGCTCCTTTAGATTTTTTGCTTTTACTTCAATTCCGGTATCAGCGGGGTGGGAAATAATTTTGAGGTTTTTCTTACTCACAGATTCATTATAGCAGAATATTTTTTTGATTTGAATTAGTAATAATAATAGAATACAATATAAATACAAAATAGAAAGGAGGACTTTATGAATACAAACCTAGACCTCACCTCCTTGTGTACTCTTAACATCTCGTTGCAAGATCTTTTATGTTTAATAAAATCAATCCTCAACTCAAATCAAGATTCCCCTCCTCAAATGCCCGTTATAATTTTCGTACTAGATCCAGATACCCAAAGTCAATCTTCAAGCCCCCATTAAAATCCCTTGTATGTTATACCTCCAATTCTTCAACAAAGGGATTTTTTTTCTTGACAATAATCAGAAATTATGCTAATATTGGCTTATATTCGCAGTTTTTACAATACAAAAAAAACCACGAAAGGAAGTGTAAATAATGGCAAAGATACGTATATATCCGGAATTTTTCGAACAACTCACAAGTGTCTTTAATGATCTTGATCTATCTTCGGGAGACACCTTAGAAAGAGTTTTGTCCTTAATTTTCTGGGATACAAGAAAGCATTCTGAATTAATCATGGTCTACGAAAACGAAAAAGACAAGTCTCTAGAAGCTGTAATATCCGCTGTATCCTTGGAAAACATGCCATATTCTATGGCCATGTTTATGGGTATCCATATTATCGATGACCGTCCCTTAAAATTCATTCGACCTTCTGATTACAAAGAAATGCCCATACCTCATTTTCTTAATGGCGGACCCCTAGTCTTGTCTGTTGCAAATCGAATATTTAGAGACATTATCCACGAGATGGACGGAAGATATAACAGACTTGTAACAAGCGGTGTTGATATCAAAAATTCTTCCGAAATTGATAGTAAAGTAATACGTTATATCGAATCGGGAAAATTTGAAGATCACCCACAAAGACTCCCAAAACAAGGAGAAAAGCCGAAGAGTATCGGAAAGAAAAAGGATGGACCCATAATCCCTATAAAAAAACTACCACCATCCCAAGATGAGAAAACAGCAAAAAAAGAGGATCCCAACACACAATCCGCATCAAATTGATGCGGATTTTTTTATTTCATAAACATATATACTCTCTAATTTTTTTTCGCTTTTTATTTCGTATATGGGTTCTATTTTTTCGAATTTGAAAGTATTACAAATAACAAAAGTGCCACTCTTACATTCTTCTTTTATCTTCTTCTCTAACTTCTTAACTGTATTTGGCAGTAAAAAAAGAAAGACGATATCAGCTTTTTCCAAGTTCACTTTATACATATTACCTAAAAAAATCCTTACTTTCTTTCGAATATCTTTAGGATAAAAAAAAGACAAAATATGTGAGACGAAAACTACACTTGGATTAATCTCATATCCCCTCCCCCTACATCCATATTTTTTGCTGACTTCATACAGAACTCCACCATATCCACACCCAAAATCATATAAAGTCTTGTTTTTATCAAAAACATTTTCAAAAAAAGAATCTTCTTTTATTTTTTTTATCACATTCTTTTTACTGCTTACTGTGGGAATTCCAGTAAATAAATGAAAAACAGATCTAGTTAACATAAAAAATATAAAGAACAAAGAGAGGAATAATAAAAAAATAAATAAAATTAAAAAAAGTATATTAATCATACTTTTTATTATAACAAAAAACCCGCCCTGAGCTAGTCGAGTGGGCGGGTTTATATTATTTACTTGCTTTTTTTCTTTTTTGATTTCTTTTTTTCTTGTGGTTTAGTAGGATCAGTCCACGAAGCCCATTTACAATCCGGATAATTAGAGCATCCCCAAAATCTTCTTTTTTTCTTTGTAAATTTTACTACTACATCTCCCTTTT
>CAYRIM010000048.1:0-5761 GCA_964424445.1 uncultured Candidatus Saccharibacteria bacterium
ACTATTTTTACTCCGGCTTTAAAAAATGCAAAGGACTCTTATTCAAAAACACAAGAATTTATTGGCAAATCTAAAAAAAGAAGTCAATTCTTTGCTATAGCTGCAGTTCTTCTTATTGTTGTCGTTTTTATATCTTGTTTCTATTCATATCAAAAGAAAAAGGTGGCTCTTCAAAAAGGAGAAATAGAGAAAACATACGAAGCCATAAAAATAAAAACTGATGGAGCTATAAAAGCCCAAAGACTTGGTGATGATAAAAAAGCAAGAGAATTATTATCAGAGGCACAAGAAGAGATAAAAATCATCACAGCTTCAGCCTATCTCCACAATGAAATAAGTGAATTAGTAGAAGAAATAGATATTGCCATAGAGGGAATATTCAACATACAAAGATTTGATGATTTGTCACCCATGGTGGATTTTCAAGAGCTAGATGAGAGCATAAAACTAGATAATATATATAAAATAGAAGAAAAAATCATTTCCTTTGATAGAGAAAGACATCAGGCTGTATCTTATTCCCTTGATAGTCAAAACATAGAAAGCAACAATGCTATATCTTATGACGGCAAAATAATAGACCTAGCTCCATTTAACGATAAAAACGCAATAGCTCTTCTATCTGCCGATCCCTATAGCATATATAACTATAATGTAGTGCTTAATTTTATAGAAAAAGGAAATATTGTAACCGGAGATGACTGGCCCATATCTGAAGCAGTAAATACATATTTTAACAATATTTACCTTCTAGTCTCTGCTGACAATCAGATATATAAATATTCCCCTCTAGCAAACGGTTATACGGCAAAAACAAATTATATAAATGATACTTCAAGTATAGATTTATTTGATGCCGTAGATATAGCTATCGATGGAAGTATTTATGTTTTGAAAAATAATGGGGAAATAATCCAATTCCTATCAGGAGACTTAGTTGATTTCGAGATATCGGGAATGCCTGCTCAAGAATTCGATTCATCTAATAATAGCGAGGGAAACCTTCTGTCGCCTACCAAAATAATTACTAACCCAGACATAAATAACATATATGTACTGGATCCTGGAGCAAGAAGAATAGTTGTATTCGATAAATTAGGAGACTACATAACTCAATACATATCCAATAAATTCACTGATTTAAATGATTTTTGGATAGAGGGAAACATTATTTATGTTTTATCTGGAAGTGAGATTTATAAGATAGATATGTAGTTTAGTAAAATAATATAATAAAATAACCCGCTTTAAAAGCGGGTTTTTGAATACTGCCTAGGCTAAACGAAAAATGACTTTTTCATTTTCTACAACGATCCTTATTGCATGTTCCGTATTATCAACAAAGATGGTTGCTCTTTCAGAAGAAAGATCTGCTAAAACTGTGATTATTTTCTCCATTGGGACTTCTTTTCTAGTCTTACTCTCTATGCCCTTTTTGATTTTTTGAGGAAAGATATGCGTATCTTTATTATTTCTAATAAACATACAGATTTCTTCCCTTAATAATCTTAATCCTATTTCTCTTGGCATTTTAATGACCGCCTCCTTGGTTTTTTTAAATCTTAACACAATAAGAACAATAAATCAAAATTTTAGCTTAATATGCAATCTTATTATAAAAGTTCCAAGGAGAATCTAAGCAGCTAAACCTAAATCGATTCCTCTTTCTCCCAAAAAATTATCAATCCTATCTATATTGCCAGTTATTTTCTTTATATTCCCCAATTGCCCGATAGCCTTTGTAATCTGCTTTTTTTCCAAAATATTAATAAAAGATGACAATAATCTAGAAACCTCACTAAGACTATTGAAGCCACAGCTCTTGAAAAAACTCTCCCATTCCCCCACTTCTTCTTTTCTCAAATTACTTACTCTCTCTTTTATCTTTCCAAGAGTAACAATAAAATCTTTCCTTTTTTCCTCATTCTTAATAAGCTCTATCGGATTAAATTCAGCCTTGTCTTTTTTCTCCAATTTTTTGGCGTTAGGGTTTATCTCTTTAAATAATCTCATTTTTATTTCCAAAATTTTAATAATATTTTACATTTCTTTCCTTGCCTCAATCCCCATAATACCCAAACAATTCTCAAGAACTATTTTTACAGCAGAAATAATTACTATCCTTTCTTTCTCTTTTTTATCCCCCATTATTCTACAATTATCATAAAATTTATGGAAATTCGAGGCTAAATCCAAAGTATAATTTGCAATTTTGTTTACTTCATAACTTTTTGCTATTTCTTCTACTATATCTGGGAACTGAATTAATTTTTTTATCAAATCAATCTCAAATTGATCATCTAGTGTACAATTATCTAGAATAAAGTTGAGGGAATCCAAAACTTCTAACTTTTTATCTCTTATTTTTAATTTCTTAAAGACGCTATTAATCCTAGCGCTAGCATATTGAATGTAATAAATCGGATTTTTGCTACTCTCTTCCCTTGCTAGATCCAAATCAATATCCATATGTGAGTTGAAATCTCTAGATATGAAAAAATATCTAGCAGCATCCAATCCTATCTCGTCAATTATTTCCTTTAGGGTTATAAAAGTTCCCCTTCTTTTGCTCATTCTCAGCTCTTTTTTCCCCCTTACTATCCGAACCAACTGAGTTACAATAATTTCCAACCTCCCCTTATAACCCAGTATTTCCTCTGCAGCTTTCCATCTATCTATATAACCGTGATGATCGGCCCCCACTATAACAATAACTTTATCAAATTTCCTTTTCTTGAATCTGTCATACAAATATGCTATATCGCTCATCAAATAAGTAAACTCCCCCTGATTAGTCCTTATCACCCTGTCTTTCTCGTCTCCAAAAATACTAGTCTTGAGCCAATATGCACTTTCTTTTTCATAAACCAAATCATCTTTTTTTAATCTTTTCCACATCTTATCTATAATTTTTTCTTTAAAGAAATCTTTTTCACTCTTGAATTTATCAAATTTTATACCAAAATCCTTTATGTCTTTTTTTATCAAATCTTTCAAAATAATTTTTGCCGCCAATTCTCCGCATCTATCATATTCTTTCTCTATCCATTTTACTCCTTTTTCTTTTCGAATCTTCTGGGCAATCCTATCAATATAATCCCCTCCATATATTTCCTCGCCCTCCTCTACATCAATCTTTAAACCGAGACTCCTGCGAATTGATTTCGCCAAAATTACTCTTACCTGCCTTCCCGCGTCATTTACATAATACTCTCTCTGAACTTCATACCCCGATTTCGATAAGACTTTTGCTAAAGCATCACCGCTAAACCCCCCTCTACCATTTCCTATAGTTAGAGGACCTGTAGGATTAGCCGATATAAATTCCAACTGAACCTTACTTCTTTTTCCCAAATTGTTGTTACCGTGCTTGTTCTTTTCTCTGATAATCCTATCCAGTTCTTTTATTAAAACTTTTTCGGATAGAAAAAAATTTATAAATCCCCCTCCTGCAATTTCAATTTTAAAAAAGTCTTGTTTTGATGATTTATGAATTGCTTCTAATATATTTTCTGCTATCTTATTTGGTTCTTTTTTCAGTTTCTTCCCCAACAAAAAAGCAACATTGGTACTATAATCACCAAAATTGCTATTTGCGGGCATTTCAATAGAATAATCTATTTCTATTCCGAATAAATCTTTTGCAATTTTGTCAATTTTTTTTCTTAAAAAATTTTTCATAAAAACTAACTTGTTAATTAGCTTTTTTTATTATTTTATTTTGATAAATCTCCTCTTGCCCACTTGTACCAACATTCCCTTGTGAATTCCAAGAACCGCATTAGGATCAATTATTTTTTCCTCGTCAATCTTCACAGCCCCCTGAACTATCAGTCTTCTTGCATTGCTTTTACTATCAGCTAATTCTAAATCATAAATTAGATCGATTATATTCATCATCTTTTGTTTGATTCTTTTCTCGGGAATGTTTTCGGGTAATTTCTTTTCTTTGAATTGTTTATCGAAATTCTCCCCAGCCTTTATTGCTTCTCCTCTGTTATAAAAAGTAGTTACTACCTCTTCTGCTAATTTGAATTTGATATCACGAGGATTCTCTCCTTTTTTTAAAGCTTCTTTGAACATTTTTATACCACCCATAGGAATATCAGTTAGAAGCTCAAAGCCTATTAGAATCAAATCGTCAGACCAGCTCATTACCTTCCCGAACATATCGGAAGGATCTGCATCTATAGGAATAAGATTTCCTTCCGTCTTCCCCATCTTTTTACCGCTTGGGTCAGTAAGAAGCTTAGTAGTCAAAACAAACTTTTCCTTCCCTTTTACAGCCTTCATCAAATCCCTACCCGCAAGCATATTGAAAGTTTGATCATTACCTCCTAGCTCTCCGTCTACGTCAAGCTCTACACTATCATAAGCCTGCATCATAGGATATAAAAATTCGTGAAGATGAATTGGTTTTTTGTCTTTTAATCTTTGCTGAAACATGTCTCTTATTATTATCTGTTGAACTGTAAAATTAGCTGCCGTGTCTATAACTTCAACAAGAGTCATTTTTTCAAACCACTTAGCATTATTAACAAATTTTGTGTTTTTTACATCTAGTATCTTACTAATTATTTTTTTATAGTTTTCAGCATTTTTTTCTACTTGTTTTTTGGTTAGTCTTTTTCTGGTTGCGCTTTTATCGGTCGGGTCTCCTATTTGAGCCGTAAACCCTCCAATTAGAATAATTACTTTGTGACCTAAATCTTGAAACTGCTTCATTTTTCTAATGGGAATAGCATGACCCATATGAAGCACTCCAGTAGGATCAATTCCCAAATAAATTTTCATTTTCTTTTCACTTCTAAGTTTTCTATCCAAGAATTCTCTCGATGGATAGATGTTTTCCACTCCCCTATCTAAAAGTTCGCTAATTCTCTCTTCTCTGCTAATATTTAATCTTTCTTTTTTGTTTGGCATAATTTTTATTAATTTTATAAAGCTCCTTCCTTATTCTAACTGACTACCCTTTTTTTGTGAAGACAAAAATAGTTTGTATTGGATTGACAAAAATACCCCCATTGATTTATTAACCTATAATCATATCAACACTATCTTCCATATATTACACTTTTATAGTATAATCAGACTTGTTATAATCGAATATTACATTTTACTTATCACATATTACATAACCCTATGTATAGTCCTATAAACAAGAAAAAGAGATTTCGGCCCTTCAAAAAAAGGAGGGTTGATGCCGATCATTTTAGTTTCGGTTCTGCTTCAAAAAAAAGATTTAGTTTCAATCTACCTGATTTTTTGGGTTTTCTAAAAGGCAAGAACAAATACAAGATACTTCTTTATGGAATCCTGGTACTCCTCTTGCTAATTGGAACTCTTTTCTTGTGGTACAGCAAGGATCTACCCAACCCATACAAGATAAATAGATTGCCAGTAGCTCAATCAACAAAAATACTTGATAGGAATGGGGAGCTTTTATATGAAATTCATGGAGAAGAGAACAGAACATTGGTTAATTTTGAAGATATTCCAGACAATGTTAAAAAAGCAACCGTAGTATTGGAAGATGAAGATTTTTATAAACATTCAGGATTCAATTTCAGAGGATTTATTAGGGCCCTTGTTTATGACATAACCCATATGGGATCAAGACCTCAGGGAGGATCCACCATCACTCAGCAATATGTAAAAAATGCTCTTTTGACTTCAGAGACCAGACTGTCAAGAAAAATAAAAGAATTGATTCTTTCTATTGAAATAGAAAAAATTTATTCAAAAGACGAAATACTTGGCA
>CAYRIM010000049.1:0-5690 GCA_964424445.1 uncultured Candidatus Saccharibacteria bacterium
TATATTAAAACAATGTAAAAATCCTTATGAATGTGGCTATATTGAGCATTGCTGGGAGGATATTCCTGAAGAATCTATTTATGATGTTGCCAGTGGTCTATCAGAAAAACAACTAAAAATACTGCTAGATATGGGTATTATTGATCTCAAAGATATTCCTGATGGATTTATCAAAAACAAAAAGTTTTTAAAACATGTTGAGCTAGTAAAAAACGGTAAGCAAGAAGTACAGAAAAAAGAGATTAAAAAAGAATTGGATAGCTTGGAATATCCCCTTTACTTCATTGACTATGAAACATTTGGTGGGGCAGTTCCTCTTTTTGACGGATTGCGTCCTTATGAGAATGTTCCTTTTCAATATTCATTACATGTTTTAGAAGTTCCTGGCGGTGAACTCAAACACTACGAATTTTTGGAAAAAGAACACAAAGACCCAACCAAAGATTTATACAAGTCATTAACTGATATTGTTGGTAAAAAAGGGACATTTATATCTTGGAATATGTCATTTGAAAAAAGCTGTAACGAGGGCATAGCAAAGAGAAATCCAGAATATAGGAACTTTTTTGAAGATATAAACAACAGAATGTATGACTTGATGATGATTTTTAGAAATGGTTATGTGGTAGATAAGGGATTTAAGGCTTCTGCCTCACTAAAGAAAGTATTGCCTGTTATGGTGCCTCACCTGTCCTATAAAGAGTTGAATATTCAAGAAGGTGGCACAGCTTCGGTTTCTTGGTTTAAGTTGACTGATAAGAGCATAGACAAGACAGAAAGAGAGCAGTTATATCAAGACATGCTTAAGTATTGCAAATTAGACACTTTGGCGATGGTAGAAATATTAAAAACATTAGAGGGAATTTGACGATAAGCTATAATTTTGAGATAATGATATGGTGTCTCGTGTTACACATGTTATGAGATAGGAGAACCGCTACTTATAAGTAAGCGTTTCACCCATGAGAACCACAAAAACAATTCAAATTTTTATCAAACACACAGAGGGTCGATTTCGTGTGTTTTTTTATTTATATAAAATACTATTAATTTCTAGAGGAGGTTATTATGCAAAACTTTTCAGAACTAGCAAAACAAGGTAAAAAGATTGGCGAACACGATAGTGGATGGATCTATGAATACGATGAAGAAGCCTATCTTACTACGGGAGCCTTTACTATGAAATCAGATAAAGATGGGAGATTTTTTATTCAAGCTCGCAACCCCTATGATGCTCTTGGTACTACAGAAATAGATATTGCTGATGTTAAACCTGTATTGGACTTTATACAAAAATACAGACATGGATATAAGCCAGAATAATATTATTAACAAATTAGGAAGGAGGTAAAAAATGAATAAAGATAATAACCAGGAAACAGTGGAAACACCAAAGATAAGAATGACTTATTATAAAGGCAAGGACGAAGAGGAAAAAGAGAGAGAACCATCAAGAACTCTGGTAGTATCTGACAAGGTTAATAGTATATCGCGTTCACTTTATGGTGTTTTGATGGCACTAGAGAGTGGAGGACAAGAAGAAAATGCAAATCAATTTGCTGGCAATATAGATAATTTTATAAATAACATGCAATCAGATAGATTCAAGTCTTGGGGAGTATCTACTTCTGGTAAAAGATTGAAATGCTATGAATTTGATGGTCCAGATGATCCAAAAGACAAATGGGATATGGATGAGTGGTTAGAAAAAATAAAAAGTGATCTATGTTCAGCGGAAAGAATAAAATATTCCGAGATGATTGATTCTGATGTTGAGTGGTGGAATGGTTTAACTGAAGATGAAAAGCTAGCTGTTTTCACTGTTGATTTAGAGGTTTGGAATACGATGTTTGTAGAATATAAAGACAAAAATAGACCAGAATATAATTATCAAACAACTGATTATGTAAAAACATGGCTTCCTTGTTTTGGTAATCCAGATAATCCCAACTATCAACCAGAAAATCTATTCCGACCATTGCCGATTGAGTTAGTTAATGCGGTATGTATTTATATTGTGGGGAGATGGTTTGATGAAGAAGATAATACTGATTTAATAAGGGAAATTCGTGGAGTTGGTAATTTTAATACTTTTATTAGAGAAGAAATGGAGAAGGGGAAGTTATAAATAAAAATAGACCGTTTCAAAAAGTTCCCAGACGCGGGCGGTTTTCCATAGTGGAATCCTGCTTTATCTTGGGACTCAAAAGTAAAGCACCCCCCTTCTTGTATTATGAGTCCTCTAAGCACTCACCAAAACAGGAACTTTTACCTCTATCTTCGGCTTTTGTTCGGTGTGTGGAGCTTAAAAAATAGACCTTTTGGTCATATAAATTGATAATACATAACACAACAACAAGCTAATTATGAAACAAAAACGCAACAAAACAGCCAAAGCCAAGCTCACGGAGAAGCAGAAAGAGTCAATTGCTGAGAGTTTGGCTAGCTTTTTCTTTGGCTACTGGCAAAAAAGAATAAACCCAGCAACAAAAAAGGACAAGAAATAATATTTCCGAAATACAACTGATTGTCGGAAACAGCATTTGTCAAAATATTAAACTGTAAGCATTACTAATTTCAGCAACGGTTATTCGGAAATCATAACAATGGAGTCTGTATGACAAAAAGCAAGAATAAAGAAAGAGAGAAGAAAAGCTATTCTGACAAAGAAGGAATCTTGGATAAATAATCATAGATAGTTGACTTGGGGACATTCATCTCTTCCGCTATCTTCATTATAGTAAGCCCCTTTTCTCTCAATTCTCTGATCAAATCAATGTCTATATCAGCCTTAGGTCTCCCAAGGGTCTTGCCCTTAGCTCTAGCTTTATCAAGCCCCGCTCTGACTCTCTCTTGGATTATAGCTCGTTCAAACTGAGCAAAGGCACTTATCATTGTAAACATCATCTGTCCTGCTGGTGTTGTAGTATCTATCGCTTCCTGATATGAGATAAAGTCTACCCCAAGGCTTCTAAAGGTCTCCAGGGCTGTTATGAGCTGTTTGGTTGACCTACTGAACCTATCAAACCTAAACACGATTACAGCATCAAATTTTCTCTTATAAGCGTCCTGCATGAGCTTATCAAGAGCTGGTCTTGATTCCTTGCTTCCGCTCATCTCATCAGAATAGATTTCATAAACCTGCCAATCCCTGCTTTCTACATAGGATTTTAATGGTATTAGTTGGGTGTCCTTGTCTTGTCTCTTGTTGGTCGTACTGATTCTACAGTATATTGCTACTTTCTTCATTTTTACTCCTTTCTTATTTTTTATTATTATTAATATCTTTTTCTATTTCTTTTGATAGTTCTAAGAAGGCCTGAATAAAAAGTTCTTTTTCTTTTCTTTTGTCTATATCTATGTCAAAGAGAATGCCAATGGAGCTTTCATTGATTATGTCTATTGCATTACAAAGGTCTTGCAATATCCTCATGCAGTCTTTCAACTTCTCGAATTGACTGGGGGTGAATTGTAATGAAATAGTTTTTTCTTTCATTATTTAATCTGTTAAGTTACAATTAAGAAGCTCCAGAACATTTCTAATAAGTTGCATTTCTTGCAACAATTGGTTCCATGCCGAAATTACGGAGTCTATTTAAATAAAAACCAATCAATTAAAACTGGTTTCACGCTTCGCGTGATCAGGCGAAGCCTGACAAGTCCAGTCGGGCCTATTTAAAACTAGCTTCTTAGCTAATTAGCTAAAAATGTGGAACGATATTCTAAAATTTGTAAAAAAACAAGATAGAATCACAAAAATAATAACAATAGTAACATTGCTTATAATGTTTGTTTTATATTCTCTTATAGGTATTATTTATAAAAACTATAGAGTAAATGAACAAATAAAATCATTGGCTCAGGAAATAGAAAATTTAAAGCAAGACAATATAGATCAAGAAAGCAGAATTTTATACTATGCAACAAATGCCTATATAGAAAAGACCCTTAGAGAAAAATTGAGTTATCAAAAAGAAGGAGAGAGAATTTACGCCCTCCCCAGAACTGACCCTGAAAGAGAAAAGCTAATAGAAGAACAAAGAAAATATCAAGAGAGAGAGGAAGGCAAATCAAATATAGTAAAATGGTGGGATTGGTTTTTTAGAAACGAAGAAGTTTAGAAAATATATTATATTTACAATATATTAAAAAAGAAGCTATTTTTAGCTTCATTTTTAATAGCAGGAGTGGGGATCGAACCCACGACCTCGGGCTTATGAGTCCCGCGCTCTAACCAACTGAGCTATCCTGCCTTACCTAAAGATTCTTACATATCAATCAATAATCCTTTTTTATTGCTAGTAAAACGAATTGTGTTCTTTTGTCGCCAGTACGAACCTCAGCGGATAAAATTTATTTCTCTTTATATTTTATAAAATATTATAAATTTCAAATTGCGCGGGGGGGATTTGAACCCCCGACCTTCAGGTTATGAGCCTGACGAGCTACCAGACTGCTCCACCGCGCATATAGACTATAGCACTTTTTGGCTTGTTTTTCAATACAATTATAAAACACAAATAAAGGCTCAATATAAATAAAAACCCACTCTTTCGAGTGAGTTTAGAAATTCCCCATCAAGGATAAACTATCTTTTGTAAAAACAGGGGATAATTCAGGACAGGAAGACCTTCCCGGCAAGATCTAAAATATCCTTTTGATAATAATATTGGAACTGCCTTGTCAGCTCCACCCCCCTTATACCTCCGAGAAGTACAACAAGGTTTGAAGTTCTTCATTTCAACGAGGGCTAAACCTCTCCATGAAACTTCAGGGTCCGGGCTCGCGGTGATTTCTACGCCTCTCTTGTCTTCGCCATTTTCTGCGTCGCCTTGCAACACATTACCCTCATAATAATCGACCCCCCTTTCTTTTTTAGAGACAGAAAAATCTCTAATGGGTTATTGAAACCATTATAACAAAAATCCTTATTTGATCCAGTCCTCAATCATCAAGAATTCTTTTTTATTTTCTATTGGTAATATCTGATAAATCTCTTCTGTAATAAAAGGTATGAAAGGATGAAGAAGAATCAAGCTGTTTTTCAAAATATACAAAAGGTTATCCTTCGTTTCTTTCACTAATTTTTCATCAAATTTTTCAGGAAGTGGATAGGGTATCTGTTCTTTTGCTTTTTCTATATATTTATCGCAAAACTCATGCCAGAAGAAATGATATATTTCTTCACATGCTTGGCCAAAACGGTATTTCTCAAGATTGTTGTTGTAAGATTTTATTAATTTATCATACTTCTTTTTTATCTCTTTATCTGCTTCTGTGTTCTCGCTAAATTTCAGCTCTCCTTTTTGTTCATAACCCGCCTCGACTCGCTGTCGCTCGCCGACGCGAGGCGGGTCATCCATTTTCATCAAAACAAAACGAGATGCATTCCAAATCTTATTCATAAAAGTCTTTGCCATCTGTAGTGTATCTTCATTAAATTTCAAGTCCTGAATACCAGTTAATTGATACGCTAATCCAAAACGAGTTGCATCTCCTCCATATTTACTAATTAGATCCAATGGGTCCACTCCCGTACCTAAACTCTTACTCATCCTTTTGCCCTCTATATTAAATACCGTAGGATGTATAAAAACCGTATCAAAAGGAATATCTTTCATAAATTCCATCCCAGAAAAAATCATTCTAGCAACCCATAAATAAATTATGTCTCTTGCAGTAGAAAGAAC
>CAYRIM010000050.1:0-5597 GCA_964424445.1 uncultured Candidatus Saccharibacteria bacterium
GTATGGACTGTTTCGTAAAAGAACAGATAAAATAAAATCCCCTATGCTTCATTAATTATAATTTTAAGCTGGGGAATTTTCTTCTTGAGATTTTTTTTGAAAATGTTTTGGATGTTGAACTTCTGTTAAAGTCGCCCCGCAATCCAAACATTTCTCTATTGAAGTATTTTTTTCCTTGTCATAAAAAAGCTTTTTTCTTTTGTGACGACAAACTTTCTTCAGATAAGAAAAATATGAGAAAGGATTTAAAAAATTCGATCTAATGCAAATCACCTCCTTTTTTATTTTAAAGAACCTACTAAGACTTTATCTTTTCTTTCCCAAGCTCTTGATACACTTGCTACAAACTTTTATTTTTTTCCCATCAATCTTCACAGATTGCAGATTAGGCTTAAAAACTCTTTTGGTTTTTTTATTAGAATGGCTAATATTATTACCAGAGGTTCTCTTCTTTCCACATATATCACAAACTTTTGACATAACTTATTTCTTAATTTAATATGATTACTGTAGGATTATAGCAGAAAGATTGCTATTTGTCACTATGTTTTAATTTTCAATTTCCAATTGAATAATTTTCATTTAATGTGTTAATGTTTTAATTATTTAATTAATTCATTTAATTCATTGAAAATTAATTGAATATTGAAAATTTATTAATTAAAAATTTATTCCATGTTACTAAATTTACTACAAGATCCAATCAGCTTAATAGGTTTTTTGCTAGCAATAATTATCGGTATTACAGTTCATGAATTTGCTCATGCATGGATGGCTTACCGTCTTGGTGATTATACCGCAAAATACATGGGGAGATTGTCTCTAAGTCCCTCGCGCCACTTAGACCCCATAGGCACTCTCTTTCTTTTGTTGGTGGGCTTTGGATGGGGTAAGCCAGTACCCATAAATCCAAATGCTCTAAAAAACAAATACGATGAGTTGAAAGTAAGCATAGCTGGCCCTATTTCAAATTTGATCATAGCTTTTGTTTTTTCCATACCAATATTTATAGCAAACGAATTCGGGGTAAACTTCCTAGAAAATACCACTTTGCTTATTTTTAAAATCATTATAGAAATAAATATAATATTGGCGGTTTTCAATCTTATACCGATATACCCTTTGGATGGTTCTAGAATACTAAGATCCTTATCTCCAAGTTCTTGGCAAGAAAAAATAGCAAACCTAGAAAGATCCGGACCTATGATACTTTTTACAATTATATTTTTTGAATACATCCTAGGAATAAGTATCATCTTCCCTATTATTATGACAGTTCAAAGATTCTTTAGTTCAATAATAGCGATTATTATTACTTCCGTTATTGATCTAATAAAAATAATTGTTTCGTTCTTTTAGTTTTTGTATAATGAAAACATAATTTCCAATTAGAAATTCTGTTATCTGGGCAGGATGAATATTGGGCTTTTGCCCTTATCAAAGATCGACCTACAAAATTATATCGGGAGTTCAAAATTTATTATTTCTGCTGACTTGTTCAGGGGAATAATGTGAGAACACCCACCTAGAATAATCTAGGTCCCGATCTTTTTTACACTTCATCCTGCTCAATAACAGAATTTTTTTATCATTGAAGATTTGAGATTTAATTATAAAAACGAAAAAATTGTTGAGCGAAGCGAAAAATTTTTTCGCAAAAGGAGGAATAGCGTAACAAAGAGCAATTAAAATTACATTTATGTAATTTTAATTCTCGACGTGAAGCTTATTCCGACGACGGGGTATAGCATAGTGGTAGTGTGCGCGCATGGGGTGCGTGTGGCGGCGGTTCGATTCCGCCTACCCCGATTTTGCAATTTTTTTGAGCAGAACAATAAAATACAAACATAGAAGGAAAATCCTGCTGTATGACAGAACGCCTGTCCCGATTTACTCCCCTATTGCAAAAAAATATTAATTTATTAAAATTAAAATATGGTAGAAAAAACAAAAGAAAAAAATACAAAGAAAATTCAAAAGAAATCAAGGAGCACTGTTTTTGTTGCTCTTTTTGTTTTGATAACCATTTTTGGTGCAATCTGGTACTTTCTTATCAGAGAAGAAAAAACAAAGGAAGTCCTTTCCGTAGAAGAAAAGATTGATTATGTGGTTTCTTCTTTTGATGCAGAAAATGACGCTAGTTTTAACGCTGTAGAAAAATTAGTAGACCTTGGGACAAACGCTATAGATTTCTTACTCGAAGAACTAAAAAAAGACAACTCTCATTCAAAATGGGCTGCAATATATGCTCTATCTAGAATAGGATATTATGAAGAACAAGAGATAAAAGATAAAATTATAAAAGAATTGAAAAAAGAATTCAACAATAAAGACTTAACCCTCAAAATAATGGCTGCGGGAGTTGCTTTTATTTTTGGAGAAAAAGAAGGAGCACCTTTTTTGATTGAAGGTTTGAAATATAATATTCCCCTTGCCTTAACGAAACCCTCAGAACTTATTTGTAAATACTCTTATGATACTCTGACCTATTATACTAAAGTAAAAATTGGATACACTTGTAATTGGAATAATATAGACGAAACATCTTACGATGAATGGATAGAGTGGTGGGAAGAAAACAAAGACAAGATGAAATGGGATAATAAAAGTAGAAAGTATGAAATAAATTAAAAATTAAAAGTTCAAAATTTAAAATTTAACTTTTAACCTCAATGAAAAAAATGTTCAAAATTCTATCTATTCCTGTAATAGCCGCATTTTTTGGGTTTTTTTTAATATTCGCTTCTTTTGAATTGCCCACAAAAGCAAAAACAACAGTAAGCATAGATGATTGTAAAATAAAAATAACAATAGATATTGCTATTACTGGCGAAGGAGCTAATCAAACATACGCAGACAAAATAAAGAAAGTTGCCGAAAAAAAATGGAATGAAGCCAAAATAAAAGCTGGTGATTGTAAATGCGAACTAGACCTAACAATCAACGTTATAGTTGTTAGAAATTGTGACGATCCCAAAGCAAAGGATCATCACTGTGTTACTATCAATAAGGTTGCTACAGGCACATTTCATCGCTCCACTGTAACGGGCACAGCAAGTGCTTGGGGCCAAGCAAGCGGAGATCCACCTTCTGCAGAAATAAATTCTGGTACAGGAAATTGGGGAAATAAGGATAGTGATCAAACCATAGCTCACGAAGTAGGACACTTAATGGGGCTAGATGATGAATATACAGATGGATATTACTATTGTTACAAAAAAGCTGATGGAACATGTCAAGGAGGATTGCATTTCGTAGCAAAGAAAGATTTTACATCAGCAAAGAAACAAGAAATAGAAAATAATAAACCCGCAGGTACTACTGTAAAATACTTTACCAATCCTGAAACTGGTTTTGTTTGGTCCAAACCAAATGCTGGTAAAGAAAAAAGTCTAATGGCTTCTATTGCAGCTGATGCAGTACCCCAAGATGATCACGCAGCTGATATTTTGGGTGATACAAATCTCAAATGTCCCAATGAGTGTTGTTGTGGCGACGGGAAAGTTGATAAAGATAAAGGTGAGCAGTGCGATCCCAAAGCTAACCCTAGCGGATGCAAAGAAGGAGAACAAGTTTGCACCTCAAATTGCAAATGTGCAGTGCTTACCCCTATGTGCGGAGATGGATTTTTAAATGGCAGAGAAGAATGTGACCCTAAAGCAGATCCTACTGGCTGTGAAGATAACGAGATATGCATGAATGATTGCACTTGTTTTGGTCCTGATGATATAGAGGATCCTCCAGAGGGAGAGACAGAACCATTAGATACAGGGCTAGATTCAGGAGAACTAGAAGTAACAACACCACCACCAGGACAAGAATGTGGCGATGGACTTATAACAGGTAACGAGCAATGTGATCCTGAAGCTTCTCCTATTGGATGTCAGACTGGTTATGAGTGCTTTGATTGTTATTGTGTTTATATAGAAATAACATCAGACTCGGACAATGATGGGATAGAAGACGAAAATGATAACTGCCCGAATGTTTCAAACCCCAACCAAGAAGATGATGATGAGGACGGAATAGGAAATAAATGTGATCCATGTACCGACAAAGATAAAGATGGATATAGTCAAGAAGGAGGAAATTGTGGTTTAATTGACTGTGATGACCTCAATTCTTCTATTAATCCTGGAATTGAGGAAATATGCAACGACAATCTGGACAATAATTGTGATGGACTGATAGACAATAACTGCAATCCTCCCCTAATAGACGTTCTACCTCCTGCTATAAATTTTGACTTCTCAATAACAGAAATCCCCCTTACTATTATAAATGCTGGAGGAGAAATGTTATACTGGCAAATAATATCAAACCTTCCTTCTTGGCTTAATGTCTCTTCTTATAGTGGTAGCACAACGCCAGGTTCTGAATCCTTAATTATTGTTTCAATTAATACCGAAGGACTGGTACCTGGGTTTTACGAATATGTCATTAACATTAATTCAGACGGAGGCAACAGAAATATACCCGTAACTCTTGCTTACTAAATAGTGTATTTTCTAAATATTCCCTATTGCAAAAAATTTCTAAGTATTTAAAATAAAACATAGAGGGCTATAAAAGTAGCATTTTTTTGATATGCAATACGAAACAAACTTCGTAACTAGAGTAGGAAAAATCCTTTCAAGACAAAGGACTCCTGATCGCTATACTCTTGTTTCTATATTTAAACCAAAAGAAAAAGCAGAGAAAGATCACGGAGTTCTTTATTTTGTAATAGAAATACTCTCTCCCGATCCAGCAATGAAAAAAGTTGCGCAATTGATAGAAGAAACAATAATATCAGAATACTATAAAGATTTAACTGACGGACTAGATAGTCTGGAAAGCGCTATAAAGAAAGTAAATGAAGCTTTATCTGATCTTGCTGACGAAGGAGAGGTCAGCTGGATAGGAAAAATTAATGGAGCAATAGCGGTTCTAGAACAAAACATTCTACATATCACTCAGACCGGAACCGTAGAAGCCTACCTTGTACGCGAGAATAAAATAAATCATGTAACCGAAAATCTTTCATCGGCTGCAGAAAAACCAAACCCATTAAAAACCTTTCTCAATATTGCTTCTGGAGAATTAAGCATGGAAGATAGAGTAATAATATCTACTTCAGAATTATTTTATCATTTTTCTTTAGATGACCTGAGACGCATAACTTCCAAATTTTCACCTGCTACCTCTGCAGCTTATATCGTAAAAATGCTAAGGCACGAAGAAGTCGAATCTATAAATACTCTCGTCCTAGAACTGACAACTGAAGAAGAGGTTTTGTCAGAAGAAAGAAAAGAAGAAAATGAAGAAATAATAGAAGAACCAAATATTATAAAAAATTATGCAACAAAGCTTTTACCTTTTTGGAAACTATTTTTATCCGCATCCTCAAAAAGCATAGAAAAATCCAAAGAATTATATAAGGAGAAAGTATCCCCTACTGTATCAAAGTTCGGTGAGGAAGCAAGTAAAAAAGTTAGCGAAAAAGTAAAAGAAATAAAAGAAAAGGACAAAGAAGAAAGCTCAGAGCAAAGAGAAGGTAAAAGAGAACCCCAACAAGATCTTTTCGAAACACCTAAAAAAACTATTTTTACTCCGGC
>CAYRIM010000051.1:0-5587 GCA_964424445.1 uncultured Candidatus Saccharibacteria bacterium
TTTTAAAAAAGAAAGCAGTGCAAGAAATAAAGAGACTATAGCGAAAAAGACTCTCGTGTGCCCCGCTGCCCTGTGTCCAAGAGCAACACACGAGAAATTGGTTTAGTCTCCATTATTCTAAAGTAGCACTGCTTTTTATTAATGAACATTTGGTTTTACAACAAGACAATATTAACACAAAACATAAGAAAAATCAAGTGTTTTTTGATAAATACAAAATAGTTCTTATAATACTGTCGGGATTTAGAGAAATACTATTGATTCCTTCTTTTATTAAGAAATCTGCAAATTCAGGAAAATCAGATGGAGCTTGACCACATATCCCAATTTTTCTTTTGTATTTCCTTGCAATTTTTATAACCCGGGAGATAGCCTTACGAACAGCTTCATCTCTTTCGTCAGAAATACTCGCGATTTTACCATTATCACGATCTAATCCTAAAATAAGTTGGGTAAGGTCGTTAGACCCTATAGAAAAACCATCAAATATTCTTGAAAATTCTTCTACTAGAAAAATGTTTGAGGGAAGCTCACACATCACATATATTTCTAAACCTTTCCCTCCTTGCCTCAATCCATTTTCCTCTAGTATTTTTATAGCTTTTTTTCCTTCTTTTACCGTGCGAACAAAAGGAAACATTATTTTTATATTAGTTAATCCCATTTCTTCTCTCACTTTTTTGAAAGCTCTACATTCTAAATCAAAAGCAGGTCTGAACTTACTGTCATAATAACGAGAAGCTCCACGAAATCCCAACATTGGATTCTCTTCCTCATCCTCATAAAGTTCTCCACCTATCAATCCTCTATATTCGTTGGTTTTAAAATCAGAGGTTCGAAAAATCACATCTTTTGGATAAAAGGCAGCAGCAATCTTTGCTATCCCAAAAGCCAACTTTTCTACAAAAAAATTTTTCTTATCCCCATAACCCTTAGTTATTTCTTCAATTTGTTTTTTGATTTTCCGATTTTTTGATTTTTTGATTTTTTGATAGTTTATTAGTGCCAGTGGGTGGATTTTTATAAAATTTGTTACTATAAACTCTTCTCTAGCTAGACCTACTCCATTATTGGGGATCTTGGAAAAGGCGAAAGCCTGATCTGGATCACCAACATTCATCATTATTTTCGTTTTGGGTTTTTTGATTTTCTTAATATTAATATTACTAATATTGTATTTTAATAATCCTTTATAAATTTTACCAATTTCTCCTTCTGCACTACTTATTGTAATTTTGTCCCCGTTTTTTATCAACTTCGTAGCATTAGCAGTACCAACAACAGCAGGAATACCAAGCTCTCTAGAAACAATAGCCGCATGAGAGGTTCTGCCCCCTTTGTCCGTTACAATCCCCGAGGCTATTTTCATGATTGGCTCCCAATCTGGATCCGTTATAGAGGTAACTAGAACTTGACCTTTTTTGAATTTACTAATATCCCTTGCGTCATGAATAACATTAGCAACTCCCTGACCAATCTTGCTCCCTATTGCAAAACCAGTAGTTATTATTCTTCCTTTTTCCAATAACCCATATTCTTCTAAAACATTCTTATTCTCTTGAGACTCTACTGTTTCGGGACGGGATTGAATTATAAAAAGTTCTCCGCTTACCCCGTCCTTCGCCCACTCTATATCTTGAGGTTTTTTGTAATGTTTCTCTATTGTTATTGCCCATTTACTTAATTTGATCACTTCACTGTCCTTTAAGCAAAAAGATTCACGTTCAATCTGTGTCGTTATCTTGTTTTTTGTAGGTTTTTTCAAATTATTACTATATATTAGTTTTTTATTCTTCACGCCAAGTTTCTTATCGATAATCGGGAAGAAACTTTTCTCTAGAGTTGGCTTAAAGACAGTAAATTGATCTGGAGTCACAATACCTTTTACTATATACTCCCCTAAACCCCAAGATCCATTAATCAAAATCGCGTTGTCAAATCCTGTCTCAGTATCTATAGTAAAAATTACACCAGATGAAGCCTTATTAGAACGAACCATAATCTGTACGCCCACTGACAAGTAAACCTTCATATGATCAAAACCTTTATCCTCCCTATATGAAATAGCACGATTAGTAAAAAGTGAAGCAAAGCATTTTTTTATACCCTCCAAAATCATCTCTTCGCCCCTTAGGTTAAGAAATGTATCATGTTGTCCTGCAAAGGAAGCCGTAGGGAGATCCTCGGCTGTCGCGCTGGATCTCGCTGCGACACTGATACCCCTACCATATTTCTTTTCCAAAATTTTATATACTCTTCTAATCTCTTTTTCAAGTTCTGGAGGAAAGGAAGAATTCAAGATAAGATTACGCAACTTCAAGCCTTTCATAGTAAGATCCTTCATATCGTGAGTATCAATACTTTTTACAATCGATTCAATCTTACCTTCGATTTTATTGTGCTCTATAAACCCCCTATAAGCAAAAGAGGTAACAACAAAACCATCAGGAACATTTACTCCTTTCTTACTTAAGAAATGAATCATTTCTCCAAGAGATGCATTTTTACCCCCCACGAGAGCTATATCTTTTTTGACAACACTTCTAAAATCTAGAACTAGTTTTTTGTTTTTGTTTAACATATTGGATCTTGTTTTTATTTTATTTCTTGAATCTTAATCAAGTTTGTTTTTCCGCTCTTACCAACTGGGTGCGAAGAAACAATAACCACCATATCACCTTTTTTTACCAAATTATTATGTTTGAGTAAATCTCCTATCTGTTGCATTAGCTCATCCGCAGTATGGAACATGGGAATATAGAAAGACCTTACCCCCCAAACCAAAGCAAGCTGATCGACGACTTTTTTGTCCGGAGAAACAGCAACAATAGGTGTTTCGGGACGATTCCTGGAGACCATCCTAGCAGAGTACCCAGACAAAGTAGCTGTAACAATATATTTTGCTTCAATCCCCGAAGACACCTCTCTAACCGAAAGTCCTACTGCGTCCGTAGAGGCTATTTTCTCGCATCCTTTTTTTAGTTCTTCTATATCACTTTTTGAGATATTTTCAAAGTTAAGTTTCTTAGTACCAAATATTTCTTCTTCTATGCCGGTTACAATCTTAGTCATCATCTTTACTACTCTGACAGGAAACTTCCCTGTTGCCGTCTCGCCACTAAGCATTATTGCATCAGTACCATCAAGTATTGCGTTTGCCACATCGCTTACTTCCGCCCTGGTCGGTCTAGGGTTTGTAATCATAGATTCCATCATTTGGGTCGCTGTTATCACTGGTTTGCTATGTTCTATTGCAGCTAAAATAATTTTTTTCTGAGCTACGGGAACTTCTTCTGCGGGAAGCTCTATTCCAAGATCGCCCCTGGCAATCATCACTCCATCAACCTCTTTCATTATCTTATCTAAATTATCCATCGCTTCCTGTTTTTCTATTTTGGCTATTACTTTTGTCTTCGAATTTTTATTTCTTTTCAAAATCAATTTCTTGAGATCCTTTATATCCTTAGCCGACCTAACAAAAGAAAGTCCTACATAATCAACATCATGATCAACGCCCCACTCTAGGTCTTTTTTATCTTTTTCTGTTATCGTTGCTATCGACAACTTTGCATTTGGAATATTCACTCCTTTCCTAGGATATATTTTACCTTCCATTATAACTTTTGCTTCTGCTTTACTCTTGCCAGCTTTTACTACTTCTAATTCTACCAACCCATCTACTAGAAGAATTCGAGTCCCGACTTTTATATCCTTTACTAGATCTTTGTAATCAATGGGAATAAAGTTTTTTTTATATTTCCCAAACCCAACACTTACAATGCTGTCTTGTTTGAGCAACACTCCTTTTTTGGGCACATCACCACCTACTCTTATTCTCGGACCTTGTAAGTCCTGAAGAATAGCAACTGATTGATTTTTTTCTCTACTGATTCTTCTAATATTTTTGAGCCATTCATCAAAAACACAATATTCTCCATGAGAGAAATTAAAGCGAGCCATATCTACTCCCGCCCCGATCAATTCTTCCAAGGTTTCCTTGCTTGAACAAGCAGGACCAATAGTTGATACAATTTTTGTTCTGTTTTGCGGAATCATAATTATTTTTTATTGTTCTATTGTTTCATTGTCTCATCGTTATAAAGAATAGCAAACTAACTTAACAATGAAGCAATGAAACCATAAAACAATAACTTAATCTACAACCCTTTCTATAATATTCCATTCAAACCCCTTCCCCAAAAGGTATTTTATTATCTTTTGCTTTTGCTCGGCAGGTGGTAAGTTGCTATATCGCGATTCTATTTTTTTGAAAACTTTTTCAACCAACTCCGATTCTTTCTTCTTATCTAAAATATCCTCCAACACTTTTTCTATTATGTCACCATCAATCCCTTTTTGTTTCAACTCCAACCTTAAGACTCTTTTCCCTTTCGGTTTTAGTTTTATTCTATCCCTTACAAACATTTGCGCAAACCGCTTATCGTTTACCAAATCTAGATTTTCTAACTTGGCTAAAATTTTTTTAATCACACTAAGTGAATATTCTTTTGTTTTTAATTTATCGCTGATTTCTTTTTTACTCCTTTCCCTGGTTTTCAAGAAATTCACCGTTGCATTATAGGCTTTAGCGACAACTTCTTCCCCCTCAATTCTTTCTATCAATTCTTTATCTATTTCGTCTTTCTCCCTCAAGCCAAACTTCAAAACAACATTTTCATCTAAGCCGAAATAGAATTCATCATCAATATATATATTATAACGATCTTTTCGTTTTTTTTGAGGTTCTATCTTAGTTATTCGCATAATTTGAAATATAGCCTTATTTTATTTCTGTCATCAGTTTCCTCTCAACTTCTTTCATCACCTTCGGGTTCGCTTTCAAAAATTGTTTTGCTGATTCTCTCCCTTGTCCAAGCTTTATGTCTCCGAGGTCAAACCAAGCTCCAGATTTATTTATTATTCCTGCTTTTACGCCAAGATCTAGGATATCGCCCGATCTACTTATGCCCTCATTATACATAATATCAAATTCCGCTATACGAAAAGGGGGAGCGACTTTATTTTTTACAACTTTTACTTTTGTTCTATTGCCAATCACATTTTCACCATCTTTTATTTGCGCCGCACGTCTAATATCTATTCTAACTGAAGAATAAAACTTCAAGGCATTACCGCCAGGAGTAGTTTCTGGATTACCAAACATAATACCTATCTTCATTCTAATTTGATTGATAAAAATAACCGCCGTGTTGCTCCGACTAACCGCTCCCGTTATTTTCCTTAGAGCCTGACTCATCAATCTAGCCTGAAGCCCCATGTGGCTGTCTCCCATTTCTCCCTCTATTTCTGCCCGAGGAGTTAAAGCTGCTACACTATCTATTACTATTATATCTACCGCATTGGAGCGAACTAGGGTTTCAGCAATCTCTAGAGCTTGCTCCCCAGTATCTGGTTGAGAAACAAGTAGATCATCGATGTTCACTCCTATTTTTTTAGAATATTCAGGATCTAGAGCATGTTCTGCGTCTATGAAAGCAGCCAGACCCCCAGCTTTTTGTGCCTCGGCCACAATATGAAGGGCCAAGGTGGTCTTACCACTAGATTCAGGACCAAATATCTCGATAAT
>CAYRIM010000052.1:0-5495 GCA_964424445.1 uncultured Candidatus Saccharibacteria bacterium
ATATTTAATATAATATTGAAGGGAATCAAAGACATCGGATACACTGAGACATTATCCAGAAATCGACTTTTAACTTTTAAAACAATACTATGAACAAAGCAAAAAAAATTACGTTAATAATTATTGGTATTTTATTGTTATTAAATGGAGTGCTAAATATTATTGATGACGCAACAATTCTGACTTATGATATTGCTTCTATTCTATCTGGAATCGGATTTATTATTATAAGCTTATCTAAAAAAGCATAAAAGTCGAAAATCATATAACAAAGTTTATCTAAAATCAATCAATAAATAAAAAAATGACAGAACTAAAACAAATTTATAAATGCAATGTCTGTGGAAATATCGTTGAAGTTTTGCATGCTGGAGTAGGAGAATTAGTCTGCTGTGGACAGCCAATGGAATTACAAGTAGAAAAAAGCAAAGACGAAGGCAATGAGAAACATGTGCCTGTGATTGAAAAGAATGACAAAGGAGTAATAATAAAAATAGGATCTGAACCGCACCCAATGGAGGAAGATCACCATATAGAATGGGTTGAGATTTCTACCGACAAAGGAAGTTCAAAAAAACCATTAAAGCCAGGCGACAAACCAGAACTCAAGTTTCCTGTAAAAGCTGAGGATGTAAAGTCTAGGATTTATTGTAATGTTCATGGGCTTTGGAAGTCTAAATAAAATACCCCCGCATAATGCGAGGGCTTGATATCGATTATTGGATTTGAAAATTAAGCTGCGGGAATCTTTTCTGACGAAAGAGTAAGTTCACGAAGAGCTTGGTGGTATGTCTCCAACCAGACTTTTTCATACCCCGACCCATAAGGCCCTGTCCTCTTCCATTCTTTCTCAGCTTCGCGATCCGCAATATCCGCAGCTCTTTCAGCTGGATCTTTCGTGTGGTGTCTCATATCGTCACTCTCCCATATCAATCTTATTTTTAACAATTCTATTATATTACAAAATCGATTATTTGTCAATACCTTTAGTCAAAAAGGAGCTTAAAGCTCCGTGTAAGTCTATGTTTATTCCGCGTTATAGTCCGCACCCCTTACGGCAAGTACGCCAAAGGATTCAAGGCTGTGCCTTCCTGACGTATTTCAAAATGAAGATGAATACCAGTAGAATAACCTGTTGTACCCATTACTCCAATCTGCTGTCCTTGTTCTACATCATCACCAACACTTACACCAATAGATGTCAGATGAGCATAAAGCGTTTGAAAACCATTGCCATGATCTACAATTATATGATTACCATAACCACCACCCCAGCCGTATTTGGCAGCAACTACAGTGCCTCTGTCTGAAGCATATATTTCTGTGCTATTTCTACGATCTAGGTCAATACCAGTATGCTTATACCAACTCGTTATCCACCCGAAATACTGAGTTATATAATGAGTAGAAGAGCCAACCGGCCAAGCAAAATTTCCCGTACCAGCCAGTATTCTGCCAGCATAAGATTCCACCCCTTGATTCACAGAATCGGATTGCGTTGTATATGTTCTATATTTCCTTGCTCCCGGTAGAATAAGATTCTGACCAGAAACTACATCTGAAGCAGAGGCAAGTTTATTTTGTTGTAATATTTTGTCTTTTGATACACCATAAAAAGAGGAAATATCAGCCAAAGCATCTCCTTCGTCAACTCTATATAAAAGCCCATTTACTGGTAATATCACTAATTCCTGTCCTATCTTCAAATCTTCCCAATCTTCTATATCCTCATTCGCCCATTTTAGCGTGTCTGTAGTAATCTCGAATTTATAAGCTATGGTCCAGTAAGTTTCTCCCTCTGAAACAGCATAAGTCGTAATGTTTTCTCTGGGAAGAGTGGATATTATAGTATTTGGCAGAGACGGTTTATTCAAAAAACTTTCCCCTTCTGTTAAAAACTGCACATTTTGCGTCTCCTGACCAGCACTTAGAGGGGGGACAAGTTCAGACAAATGTGCCATAAGTGCATCTATCTTCTTAGCATCTATATTAGCAACCTTACTACTGTCAGCTTTCACAATACTAGATTGTATTCTCTCCGACCAAACAAAATCACTAAAAATAACAGCAATCGCAAGAACAATAATGCTCACATGAATGCTGTATTTTATCCCCTCTTCAAAGATTTTTGCAAAACATCGCACAATTTTTCCCATAAAAAACAAAAATTATACAACTCCATCTATATTCTATTGAAATAAGAATACGAATAGTATTATAATCCTTCTATAAATATTTGTCAAATGAAAATACGGCTAGTATAAACTAGCCGTATAAAATTTTTTTTATGAATTTTGATCCAAAAGTCCCTTAAAAACCAAGGGAAGACAAGTTAGGTTATTGATTTTGTCTCCAAAGAGATAACTAAAGAAAGACATCACTATCTCTTTATCAAGCTTACCGTCTCTTGCCCCTTCTTGCAACTCCAAAAAAATTTTAAAATAATCTTTTTTGGGCTGCCAGGGGCGAAGATAAGAGGTTGCTGCTTCGAATTTATCAATAACCATAAGCGCTCTCAGATAAGGAGAAAATTCTTCTAAAATATTGATAGGCTGAGGATAACCGGTCCCATCTAGAAGTTGATGGTGCTTTCTAGCACAATCATAAATATACATAGGAACTGATGGTGCATTTATACCTAATTCTTCCTCAAATCCCTGTACTATAGAATCTTCTGAGACATGTTTTTCTATTTCCTCTCTCTCGCCAACGTTAAGCGATTCATTCTTATTGAGTATCTCTGGAGCAACACAGACTTTACCTATATCATGAAAGAGACCAGAAAAAAAATATTTATCCATCTCTTCCTTATCTTTCACACCGATATGAAAGGCAAGATCGCGCATTAGAGTTGCACAGCGACTCAAATGGCTCCACAAAAGGAATCCCGCTTGCAATCCCGAGATTCCCTCCCCCATACTCGAACAAAGTCCGTATACCAGAAGAAAAAGTTCTTTCGGATTAATTTCGCCATATCCTCTCAAAGACATTGATCACACTTCCCTTCTTGTTTTTTTTAAAGTTCTTTTTATCTTGGTTTATTATAATATTAAATAAAAAAATAGTCAACAATTTTTCGCTTTGTTGACTATTTTTGTCTCTAAACACTTTATTCAAAAATTAAATACTTAAACACATGTGGAAACAAATTATTTCATTGTCTCGTTGTTCCGTTGTTCCATTACCAAAGAAAGACAGCACAACAATGAAACCATAAAACAATGAAGCTAACTTTTAATTTTCTTTTCCAAATCACTAACCTTAACCAAGACCTCGTCCTTCTCGCCCCTTTTCTTTAACCCCACACTACTCTTACCAATGGTTTTTTCACTCACTACTACTCTATAGGGAATACCAATAAGATCAGCTTCCGCAAATTTAATACCAGCCGATTCCTCTCTGTCGTCATAGAGAACCTCTATTCCTTTTTTGATTAAATCACTATAAATTTTATCAGCCTGCTTTTTTACTTTGTCACTCTCACCTATAGACAAAAGATGAACCCTGAAAGGGGAAATACTTTCCGGCCAGATGATTCCTTTCTCGTCATGCGTTATTTCTACGACAGCCCCCATAGTCCTAGACGGTCCAAAACCATAACATCCCATGATAACCTCCTGGCTTTTTCCTTTGTCGTCCAAATAAGTAAGATTGAAGGCCTTAGAAAAACGAGTTCCGAGCTTAAATATATTGCCTACCTCTATAGCTTTTTTTACTTCAAAATTATCCTTACCGCATTCAGGACAAACTTTTTGATCTTCTATTATTTCTTTGTTTACCGCGATATTACACTCTTTACAAAAATAAATCTGATCTTCTCCGCTTTCAGTAATAGTTTGAAATTCATGAGAATATTTACTAAAATCACCCCCAGAAGAATAAGTTAATACCGTCTGATCGCCCATTCCTAATCTCTTGTAAATATTAAAATAAGCATCCCTTACCCTGTTATAGTAATTGTCTAAATCCTCTTGATCAACATGAAAGGAATATAAATCTTTCATGGAAAATTCACGGGTTCTTAGAAGTCCTGATTTTGCTCTCACTTCATTTCGAAATTTTGTCTGAATCTGATAAAGATACAAAGGCAAATCACGATAAGAATCTATATAGCGTTTAGCAATAGGAGTTATTATTTCTTCATGGGTCCATCCAAAACCGTATTCTTTGTTATCCGCTCCCCTAGTCTTGAACATTACATCTAAATCCCAACGGCCAGTTTTACTCCAATAATCCCTTAGATGAAGTGCGGGCATCAGCAATTCTTGAGCTTCAATAGCATTCATTTCTTCTCTTACTATATTTTCAATTTTCTGTAGAACCCTGTATCCAAGAGGCAAAAAAGTATAAACCCCAGAAGACAGTTTGTCTATAAAACCACCTCGAAGAAGAAGTGTTGAGGATATATTGTCAGCATCTTTTGGAGTTTCTTTCAGAGTTGGGATTTTTTGTTCTGATTGTTTCATAGGGTTATTATATATAAATTAGGTATAATTTCAAACATCATTTTCAATACACCACAAACTAAGGTTATTTATTTATTAGCAAAAAGGATAAAACTATTGACAAAATAGCAACTTTATGATATGATTATAAAACGAGAACCTAAAAAATAAGGGGGAGATATAAATGAACTGGAAAAAGGTTTTAATATCTTTATTAGCAGTAATTGCAGCAATCTTTCTGGTCTGGGCAATAAAATCCGCAATAACCTACTTTATCGTAGTCAGCATTACTGTAAAAATGGCAATATTGGGAAATATTGTGAAATATGCAGTAATACTGATAATATCAGGCGGAGCTTTTTACATCATCTTTGGTCTCATCTGCAATCTAGTACTAACAACAGCTGATGCCGTAGAGGGATTTGCAAACTGGATCAAAAAATAATTCACCTCCTCTCAGAAAACCCTGCTTCAAAAAAGCAGGGTTCTTTTTTTATCTGAAAACTTATGAATCAAAAAGTACTAGAGTCTCAATATATCACGCCAAGTTATAAGTATAATCAAGATTATGAGTATCAAGAATCCAATATTATGAATAACATTTTCTACGCCTTGTGCTACTTTCTTGCCCCTTATCTTTTCAACTACCAAGAATACTAATCTTCCCCCATCAAGTGCGGGAAATGGCAAAATATTAATAATGCCGAGATTTATTGTTAAAATTATCAATAAATTGAGAACATAAGCAAAACCTAGTTTTACCGCCACCGATGTTATGCCGAAAATACCCACCGGCCCCAGAACTTCTCCTGGCACTGCTCCAGAAATCATTAAGTTCTTGAGAAAAATAATAATTGCTACAGCTATAAACCATATAGATTTTACAGTTTCCAAGAAAGCATAATAAGGAACTTTCCACCAGCTATATTTTACTTTTTCTAATTTTTGTATAACCCCAACCCCAAGCTGAGGATTCTCTCCTATATCAATCTTTTTATCAACGGCCTCTTCCCCTCTCTTTATCTTTAATTCAATGCTAGTGCCTTGATT
>CAYRIM010000053.1:0-5433 GCA_964424445.1 uncultured Candidatus Saccharibacteria bacterium
GCTTTCACGGCATAGAGCTTTTTAATGATCTAGTGGGTAGATTTGGTTTCTATACAGAAATAAAAAAAATGTATGAATATCAATTTGGTATTTATGCTAACTCTATTTATAAGGGCTGGAGGGGATTTGTGGTAGGGGGAATGGATCTGCATCACGATATACAGTACTTAAAAGGGGAGATAACTACCTATGTGTTTCCGGATGAATTTACACAAAAAAGTGCATTCAGGGCTTTAGGAGAGGGGAGGACTATAGCAACAAGAGATTTAGAAATATTGGATATTAATATATATCCCTCGAGGGTGCCTCGGGAGATCAAAGGTAATATTGTCATAAGTGGTAAGGTTCGAGTTTCACCGAAATATTCGGGAATTTTAAAACTTTTCATTTATAGAAATGGCACGAAGTATAAAAGGGTGTTTTTGAAGAGAGAGCCTTCTCTGGGGTGGGAACTAATTTATTCTTTCTATTTTGAAGAGGATAGTGTTTTGCCCTTGTCTACTAGTTATTTTTTGGAAATTCCTGAATTTCTCGTTTCTTCTCTTTTTATTTTCGAGAAAAAAGACAGCAGACACAATTACAAATGTTCTTTTGAGCGTTTTTCTTCTCCTTATTGCCTTCTTTTGACTTCAGATTCAGATATTCAGGGAGAGGATGAGTTTTATGTTTGTGATCACAGAAAGAAAAAAAGTTTTATTTATGATGGTGACACGCTTATTGATTGCGATAAATTGGTGGGTACGATGAATAAAAAAGAGGTTGTTTTTCGATATAGGGGAGCTGATGGCAAGGATCTATATTTAGAGCCTTATCCTTCTTTCCACGAATATTTCTATCCTGCGCCTATCGAGTGGCCGGATGATCTTGTTTTTATTCTTATGAAAAAGGATTGACCAGTTCTTCCTTTTCTTTATAATAATTAAAGAGGGCTTAATTTGAGCCCTTTTTATTTTTTTAAGACTCGAACCTTAAAAAGTTCTTTAGATAAAATCATTTTGCTAAAAAAAGGAGGAATTTGTGATATGAAAAGGAAAAAAGGAGTTGTAGAAAAAAGAAAGAAAGCGAAAGGTAGTATTTCTAAAGAAGCAGAAAAAAAAATAATTCTGGATTTAAATGTTCTTGCAAGAGCTGTTGCAAGCCACAAGGAGCGAGGGCAAATCGTTGTAGCTACAATAGGATCGTGGGATATGATTCATCGGGGACATGTCAGATATATAGCGCGAGCACAAGCAGAAGGAGATATTTTAATAGTCGGCGCTGATAGTGATCGAGCTATGAAATCTTATAAGGGCGAAGAAAGACCTATAATTCCCGAAAATGAAAGGCTTGAAATGCTTGCCTATCTATCTTCTGTTGATTACGCTACTCTTGTTGATGATGTAGATAGCGACGGAAACTGGGGCTACGAGCTTTTAAAAGTAGTTAAACCTCATATTTACATAGCAGTCGATGATAGTTATCCTAAAGAGCAGCTCGAAGAGATAGCAGGTTATTGTGAAGATCGTGTTATTGTTCTTCCTAGACAGGCTGATACTTCTACTACGGGGACTATAGAGAAAGCAATCAAAATTCGAGGTGCCAAGGTGATAGCGAAACTAGAAGAGGTGCTCAGCGAAATTAGAGAGATGGTGGGGGTGAAGCAATGAAAAGAAAAGTACTTTTTCTTTATGTTCCAGTTTTACATCAGGGTTATATAAAGCTTTTAGAGAAATATTCGGGAGAAGTTGATGCTCTTTTCATAATGGGCATAAATTTCATAAAAGAATTTATGCCTTTACACGAAGAGATTCGTGCTCTTGACCCTGAGTTTGTGGCCCAAGTTATTAACGGTCTAGGGATATTCAAGTGGGTTTCTGTTTTAAACGATGATCACACACTTTATCCTTCTCAGAATTTCGTTATTACTGCAGATGAAGCTATTTCTCGTGCTTTTATTAAAAAATATTTTCAGGAAGGTGAAGTGATTTTCGAAAGAGTTTTTCTTCGCTGGGACGAGAAGAGTGTTTTGTCTTCTGATCCGGCTGGATATGATTGCAAAATATCAAGAAGTGATCTGGATAAGGAGATCATCGGTAAAACATTAGAAAAAAGTAAGGAAAGTGCGGACTGGTGGAGACAGGTTGGGGGAGCGTTGGTAAGAGACGGGGATATAATTTCCATAGCCTGCAATAATCATGTTCCTCATGAGCTTATGCCTTATGTTTACGGCGATCCTCGAGATTTTATCAAAGCGGGACAACTTAGCGAAGTGGCAACTGCTTTTCATTGTGAACAAGCTTTAATAGCCGATGCAGCAAGAAAGGGTATGAATCTCGAGGGAGCAAGTTTATATATTACTGTCTTCCCCTGTCCTATGTGTGCTAAACTTATTGCTTTCTCTGGAATAAAAAAGATTTTTTTCGCTTCCGGTCATGCTTCTTTGGACGGAGAGAAAATTCTCAAGCTCAAAGGAGTGAAACTTATCTTCGTTGATATGTCATAATAAAAACCCTCCGACAAATAATGTCGGAGGGATATTTTTTATCCGAAAGGGAAACGAATTATTGGATTAGCTCTGCCTGTATCCTTGTCTACTTTTGGGACTATAATATGAGCATGGATATGGCGTACTGTGGCACCAGTATATGCAGTATCTCCAAAACGCATAGCAAACCCTCCTCCTTTTATGTTGAATTCTTTTATGACCCATCTTACTAAGAAAGAAATATTTAAGAAATCATCTGCCTTTAGTTCTTCAAATCTTTCTTTGTGGGTTGTGGGAATGATAAGGAAAGCATATTCAGCTTCCTGGTAAGAGAAGGCATTTCGGGTAATAAACCAATTGGCAGATCTCCGGAGTATTTTCTCTGTGTGCCAGTGAAAATTCTCAGGACAGAAGGGGCATTTGCCATCTCTTTGAACTTCCTCGAGAATATTTCTGTACTCTTCAGTTCCGGCACTAGCAGGATCAACAACTTTCTCGCGACGCTTGTAGGTTATGAACGAATAGGGAAAGATGTTTTTATCATCCGCAGAAAAATTTTTTCTTTCTGTTTCCTGCCATTCGCTTTCCAGAAGAGGATCGAATGTTACGTCACCGTCGAACTCCTTATCAATTACTGTCATATAAATGGTGTCTGTCAGGTGTAAAGCTTGATCGTAGATCTCGCCACCGCCGATCACAAATACTTCTTCTTGATCTTTAGTAGACTCAAGTGCTTCTTCGAGTGAATGAACTACAGAGCAACCATGATCTTTATAGGCAGTATTGCGAGATATAACTATACATCTTCGTCTTGGTAGTGGTTTGCCTATTGATTCATAGGTTTTTCTACCCATTATAACGGTGTGATCAAGAGTTAGATTTCGAAAGTGCTTTAGGTCAGCAGGAAGATGCCATGGTAGCATTCCGTTTGATCCGATGGTACGATTTTTACTCATGGCTACAATTATCGAGATTTCTTGCATGTCACACCTCCACAGGAATATCTTTCATGGCAGGATGAGATGTGTATTCTTCCAAGACAAAATCTTGAACTTTCAGCTGAGATACAGTCTCGATAGAGATGTCGGAAATATCTGGTATTTTCACTTTACAAAGAGGCATGGGCTCTCTTGTGAGAAGCTCATCGACATTTTCTGTCTGGTTTTCATAGATATGAGCGTCGGAAACAGTATGCACCATTTCTCCTGGCCTGTATCCTGTTACCTTGGAAACCATGAGTAAGAGGAGAGCATATTCAGCAATATTGAAGGGAATCCCAATAGGGAAGTCTCCACTTCTTTGGACATGGTGCATATCAAGCCTGTCTCCGTAGCACAAGAAATGAATTAAGGTACCATGGCATGTTGAGATGAAAACAAGTTCAGAGCCGTCAGGAGCATTAAAATCACGAGGATTATACAGTGTTATTAGATGACGGCGATATCCGGGATTCTCCCTTAGACCCTCAACAACTATTGAAAGTTGATCCCTTCCATTATCCTGGAATGTACCGTCGGTATTTCTAGTAGCTCCGAACTTCCTCATTTGATGACCGTAAATTGGTCCCAACTCTCCTCTTTCAAGATTGAAACCGATTTCTTGATGTACTTTGTGGGCTGGGTCAACCCAACTGTCCCAGAAGTGAATACCGTACTTTTCGTTTAGAACGCGGTTGTCAGTACTTCCGGAAAGTATCCAGAGAAGTTCAGAAACAGCTGCTTTCCAGGATCCAGAAAGATCTCTGATTGTAAGCATGGGAAAAAGTCCTTTGCTTAAGTCGAAACGCATCTGTACTCCTGCCAGAGAATATGCTCCTGATTTCTGAGGTCCTTTTTTATACACTCCATTAGTTCGGATCAACCGTAAAGCATCCTGGTATTGCTTCAAGTGGATCACTCCTTTCATTTTTTATCTAAATTTTTAATATACAAAATTTCTGTTTATATACTAACATAATTAAAAATACATGTAAACAAACTTGATTTTTTAGTCATTTTATAATAAAATCATCATGTTCTTTAAAAAATAAAATAAAAAAACCAAGGAGGAATATAGATGATTTGTGCTTATGAGAAAAAAGATAACAGAAAGAATGGCATTCATTTCCAAAGAACCAGAAAAATCTCTATAGCTGGATCAAAAAATGGTATAATAGCTCGATATTTGGAGGAAATATCGACACCTAATGTCAGTGGACATTTTGGGTGGAGTATTGAGGTAAAAAGGGCATTAAAAAAACTTAAAATACCTGGTAATTCGATTGTTATTGATACTAAACCAAAAAGTGAAACGGGGATAAAAATAATTGAAGTTGTAAAGATACATGGTTATTGTTACCCCCCAGACCCAGACAATGATTTGAGAGACGGCATTACTCCTATTTGTTTCGAAATAAGAGATGTTGTAACTAGCAAATACGAAGAAGATTTCAAAAAAGAAGATTTCATTATTTTTTCCCAACCAAAAAGATTAATCATTGCTTACTTGTACCTTCAGGGAACTATCGAAAAAGGAAGGTTGGTAGGAGGTTGGAGGTTTCCTCCTCTGAGTTATACCAATGGAGCTTTTTTATATCCCAAAGCTCGTAATTACTTCAATTCGAGAACTGGATATAGAAAAAAATAACATTTCAAAATCAATAGCCCGCCTTAGGCGGGTTATTTTCTTGACTAATTTTTCTTTTTAATATAAAATACTAAAAGTTTCACAGACCATTGGTAGTTAGAAAAAAAGACGTAAACCCAATGTAGAAATAAGGGTTATTTTTGTCTGTGGAAACACAGATTATTTTATTTTAAAAACCAATCCACCTACGTCTTTACCGGAAAAATGAATTACATTCTGTTATTTCCAGCGCAGACTTCGGCGGATCTTCATCTTTTTATATATAATAAATTAATGATAGATTTCGATGCCTAAAACTAAGGAACAGAAAGCACAAATTATAGATGACATAAAAGAAAAGCTTG
>CAYRIM010000054.1:0-5388 GCA_964424445.1 uncultured Candidatus Saccharibacteria bacterium
AAAATATTTCCTTTTAGGTCTTCTATTTCAAAATCATATTCACTATCTATTTTTGTTATTGTTCCACCTATAAGACCGCTGCCTGGCATTTCCCACATTCTTTGTTTCTGAAAAAACATTCTTTGATATAAAGGACTTCTATTTAGAACTTTTTCCATTCTTTCTCCAAGACCAGTAGCATAAACACCTGATCCGAGGGTAATGCTTACAAGAAAACTAATGAGGACTATGAGCAGGGGATTATATTTATACCCAGTTTTAGTTCTTTTTATCTCAATATAGGTAAGATATATAAATACTGCCAGTATAATTAGCCAAAAATAAGGGAAGGTGAGTAAGATAAATTTAGACAATCCGGTACCAAGTACAGGATGTAAGTCCCATTCGTTATTTCTAAGAATAAATAGTATTAGTGAGGCGGCTATGCTCCCGACGATAATTGATATACCAAAAAGAACCCAAAGGGAATAGTTCTTCATTACAAAAGACCACCTTGGTTTTGGTTTGATCTCGTCTTTCTTTATTTTTTCTAACACTCTCCTGGTTATATTTTTCATATTTTATATCTTGTTGATATTAAATTCTTTTTTGAACTGTTTTTTTGCTCTATTGATTAAAGTAGATACTGTGCCTATTGGTTTTTTCAAGATATCAGATATTTCTTTATAGTCTTTTTCTTCTATAAATTTTAACATTAAAACTTCTTTATATTTATCATCTAAATTATTCAAGATGTCCAAGACTTCTCTCTTCGTTTCTTTTTTTTCTATCTCCTTTTTTATATCAAAATCGGACTTAACGTTATTTAGTATTTCTTCTTTTATATCTTGCTCCAGAAAGGCTATCTGTGGTCTTGATTTAGTTTTTCGGAAATGATCGATAGTTTGATTATGAGCAATACGATATATCCAGGAAGAAAATTTCATATTAGGATCAAAGGCATTTAAGTTTTGATATGCTTTTATAAAAATTTCCTGCAGTAGATCTTCAATATCTTCTTTGTCTAGATTTGATATTTTTCTTATATAATAAAAAAGCTTTTCTTGATATCTTTCCATTATGTACACAAAAAAATCTTGATTCTTCAGAGTCAAGGAGACCAGTTCTTTGTCGAGTTTTTTTTTGATTGTGTCATTTTCTTGCATCTGCCTATTATATTATAATACGTATATAAAGCAAATTTTCTTTCATAAAAAAAACGACCCCAGAGAGGCCATTTTTTATAAGATGTTATATTTTTCTCTTATGGTAGCAATCCAGTGCATCTCCAATTTATCTCAGCTGTTTTTGTCTCTTCGTTCACTACACAAGCAGGGTTGCAAAGTTCGTTTTTGAATTCTTCTTTCATCTCTAAGCTCAACCACCATGTTCCGGTCACATCATTGTATGTATAGAATTCTAGAATTTTTCCTTTTTCGCTACATTCGCTATTCTGGGCTATTTCTAGTATTTCTTCATATTTCATCATAGGAGGAAGGCTTTCTGTTTGATCTTGGGTTTCTGTATCTTCGCATCTACATGTTAGCATTATAAGAATTATTATTGCAATCACAACAATCAGAACTATGCCCAATACAAAAACCAATTTATCTGCTTTCATTTTTTATTTTTAATGATATTTAGTTTAGTTGAACATTCTAAAAAGCCACCCAAACAAACTGAAACCTTTACTTTCGCTTTTGATTTCTTCCTGTAATTCCTCAGATATTTGCTCCATTATTCTTATTTGTTCTTCCAATCGTTGTATATCACTTTCGTTTTGTAGTTGATTCTTTAATTGTACTAGTTCTTCTAAGTTTTTATTGTGCTGTTGCAATCTTTCCTCTGCTGTTCTTAGCTGAACATAATTAGGGCCGATAAAAAATCTAGCAAACCCACTTCTTTCTTGTGCTCTTTCCAGGCATTGTTCGATATCTTCCTGATTTTGTTCCTGATTTTGAGCCATATTTCTTATCTGTTGGCCCACTCCCTGGTTTCTTTCTGCAATTTGGTTCATCTCTTGAGATACTTGTTGCATTTGTTCTCTTCTCATTTCACCCATTTGTAGTTCATTACCAATACCCATAGCTTCCTCTTGAGCTTGTGTCATCTCCTGTATTTGATTTTGGTTCTGCAGTGCGGTTTCTTCTCCTTCATTTCTTGTTTGTGCTTGGTTCTGGTTTTGTTGTGCGCTTGCAGGAGCATATAAAACAAGGGCAAGTAAAAAAGCTGAGATTAAAATTCTCATTTTTCCTCCTGTGAGTTTTTTTATTAATATTTGCTTAATTATAAAACAAAACTCTGTTGTTTACAAACGGAGTTATATAATTCTACTATTTCATGTCTTTCTCTTTTGGACAAGGCATTTACCTCACTTTTATGTTTCATTGAAAATTAACAATATAATTACAACTTAAACGATATAGAAAGTCAAAAGGAGGTTGTTTCATCTTTGCATATTTTATGCTATAATAAGTAAATATTGGGCCTGAATAGGTTTCGCCAAGAAGATCCTTAAGAAAGTGGTTGCAAGTCGAGCAAGCTTTAAACTCGTAAAACTTCAAAGCAAAAACAACCGGCAAAACAAATTTTGCCCCTACTTACGCTTAATTCGTAAGTAGCATCACACCTGGTTTTACCTGAGAGCTAGAATGTGGTGCCAACAATTCAGGTTGCTATCCGTAAGATATTCCTTGGTAGCGGATCTAAGACACTAAGGATAGAATTGAGTTATTTTGTTCTGGTTTCTACCTCAATTTGAAAAAACTAACCAGATCTAAACTTGTAGATGTTACTTTTTTAACTTTTTGCACGTGGGTTCGATTCCCACCAGGTCCATTCGACTCGCTTCGCTCGCTCATGGCAAGCCATTCTTTGTATTTATCTAGCTTTTTATTGAGACGAGTTTATTATACAAGTCGCGAGTCGAATGCCCCGAGCGAAGTCGAAGGGCTTATAAAATAAAAACACAACATGAATCCTTGGTACTTATACATCTTGCTTTGCAAAAACAATAAACTCTACATAGGTATCACAAAAGATGTTAAAAAAAGATTCGAATTACACAAAATCAATAAAGGCGCAAAATTTACTCAGAAAAACAAACCAATAAAGATAGTTTATATAGAAAAACTTTATTCTCTTTCTGAGGCGAGAAAAAGAGAGATTCAGATTAAAAAATGGAGTAGGAAAAAGAAGGAAGATTTGATAAATGGCAAAATAAGTAAGTAATAGTCTAATGGCTTATTTAAGCTGTTTTTCTATTGACATTGGTAAAATTTTTTGATATAATGTGGTCATGTTTTTTTAATTTAACAAAAAGTGTTCGCTTGCCACATAGATTGGGATTTGCGGTGTCCAAGACCACGCTGAACAATCTTTATAGTCGGTCCCCGTAGGTAGGATGAGCTATAAGTCTGGAAATGTAAGCTTCCAGAGAATTAAACTAATCTTGCTGCTAATCGAGGGAAACACTTGTGGGAGAACACTATTTTCATTTTTCATTAAAAGAAGATCGTAAAGATCTTCTTTTTTTAAAATACTTGAATTTATTCTTTCCAAGCTCTAAAATGAATTCATGAAAATATTTAGGAAAAAATTTTTTCTTTTATTTTTTTTGGCATTAATTCTTTTGCCAAACTTAGTTCTAGCAGGTGGAGCGTGTACTGCTCCTTCGGATTTCTTTTTGAATACCAAAGACTTTTCTTTCTGGGTAGTTACTTTTATGGCTTTTGTAGATTCTATAAATCCCTGTGCCATAGCAGTGATGCTTTTGCTTCTCTCTGCTCTCGTATTCTTTGATAATAGAAAAAAAATATTTTTTAGCGGAATTGCTTTTATTTTGGGTTTGTATATCACTTATTTCATTTTCGGAATGGGGCTTTTTTGCGCTTCGGATATAAGTAAATACATTAATCCTACGATAATTCACAAAGCAATCGGAATATTCGGGATAATAATAGGTCTTCTTAATATAAAAGACTTTTTCTGGTACGGTGGAGGGGGATTTGTAATGGAAATACCAAGAAGACTTAGGCCTAGAATGTCCCTTATAATTGCAAAAGCTACTTCCGTTCCTGTAGCTTTTTTCACCGGGATGCTGGTGACGCTTTTTGAACTTCCCTGTACGGGTGGCCCTTATCTTTTTACGGTAGGTGCTTTGTCTACCAAAGAGATCAGTACTTTTATGAGAGTAATTATTTTGTTGTATTATAATGTTATTTTTGTTATCCCTCTTATCATAATACTTCTTGGAGTGTATGTTGGTTTTATAAATGTTTCTAAAGCAGAGCAGTGGAAAGAGAGGAATTTGCGGCTGCTGCATCTAATTGCAGGTATAATACTGCTCGGGCTGGGATTGTGGGTGTTTCTTAGTTAAATAAAAAATTGTTACATTGCTGCATTGTCTCATTGTTAATAAAGTTTTTCTGACAATGTAATAATGTGACCATGTAACAATTAAGTAGATCTTCTCAGTTCTCTTCTGGTTTCCTTCTTCCTAATATCCTCTCTTTTATCATACTTCTTTTTTCCTCTAGCCAATGCTATTTCTAATTTTATTTTCCCATTTTTTAAATAAATATTTAGGGGTACAATGGTTAATTTCTTCTGGGTCGTTTCTCCAAATAGTTTTTTGATTTCTTTTTTGTTGGCAAGTAATTTTCTGTCTCTTATGGGGTCGTATTCTTCTATTCTCGCGAACTTGTAAGGAGAAATATGCATATTTTTTATATATAATTCTCCCTTTTCTATTTTTACAAATCCTTCTTTGAGGCTGACCTGCCCTTCTTTCGTAGATTTTACCTCAGGTCCTGTGAGTTTTATACCAACTTCAAGAGTATCTATGATTTCATAGTCGTATTTTGCTTTTCTGTTTGTAGCTATTATTTTTTTCATAATAATGAAGATGGTTTTCCTACGAATCAATAATCATACAAACATACAAATAAATTTTATTCGTGAATTTGTATATTCGTAAAACTTGTAATTTGTAGGTATATTATATAAGAATGAACCCAAAATAAAACCACCCCGTATAACGAGGTGACTTTATTATATTTGACTTTATAAGTCTTACGCTTCTTCTTCAGCTTCTTCTTCAGCTGGAGCTTCTTCTGTTGATTCAGCTTCTTCTTCAGCTGGAGCTTCTTCTGTTGATTCAGCTTCTTCTTCAGCTGGAGCTTCTTCTGTTGATTCAGCTTCTTCAGCACCTTCACCTGCTGGAACTTCTTTAGTAGTAGCTTCTTCGTCAGCTGGCATCTGAGTGTTTTCTTCTTCCATTTTATTCTCCTTCTTGTCTCGAGTTTGATCGAGAGATTACTTACTTCTAAAATAAAGATTGTAAATTATAATTGTTTACAATCAAGGGTTAACTTGTTATTATCGACCGAAACTGTTAATATACTTAAT
>CAYRIM010000055.1:0-5385 GCA_964424445.1 uncultured Candidatus Saccharibacteria bacterium
ACTCTGCCGAATGCTTTATTTCGTGTCAAATTAGACAACGGACATGATATTCTTGCTCATTTATCGGGGAAAATGAGAATGCATTTTATAAAAATTCTTCCAGGAGATCGTGTTGCAGTAGAAATGACTCCGTATGATTTGACAAAAGGTAGGGTAACCTACAGATATAAGCCAGGGCAAAAAGGAATGGAAGTAGAAAGAGAAAATACTGAAACGAGCGATTCATTGAAGGAAGATAAGGCGGAATAAGAAAAGAAAAAAGAAGTTTAATTTTTCGATGAAAACAGTTCGCTTTCGCTTAATCTCTTGGCGAAATAGATATTTTTTTTCTTTGTCAAACAGACTTCGCTTTAGCGGACGAAATTCTTTTTTACTTATAAATACCAATAACACAGAATCTTGAAAGTCAGATCAAGTGTTAAAAAAATATGTAGTAAATGTAAAATAATCCGGCGAAAAGGTCGGATTAGAGTTATTTGTAAAAATCCAAAACACAAACAAAGACAGAAATAATTAGCTAAATATTTAATAGACTAAAATAATGGCAAGGATAGCGGGAATAAATTTACCTAATGAAAAAAGAGTAGAGATTGCTCTTACTTATATTTATGGAATTGGCAGAAAGTTGTCTAGTGATACCTTGAAAGAATTGGGCATAAATTCAAGCACAAAGGTAAGGGATTTAAAGGAAGATGAAGTTGATAAATTAAGAGAGATGGTTGAAAAAAAATTAGTTATAGAAGGTGATCTAAGAAGAAGAAGAACACAGGATGTAAAAAGGTTGAAAGAAATTGCTTGTTACAGGGGAACGAGACATAAATTGAATCTTCCTGCTAGGGGACAGAGAACAAAGACTAACGCCAGAACAAAGAGAGGTAGAAGGGTTACCGTGGGAAGTGGTAAGGTAAAACTTCAGAAAACGTAAAATAACTTATAACTTTTCATTTTTTTTAATATTATATAAAAATTATGGCTGAAGAAAAAAAGGAAAATAAAAAAGAAGAAATGGTCCCAAAAAAAGTTGAGGAATCAGTTGAAGTTGAAAAAGAAAAGGTTTCTGATAGAGCTGAGGGGGCAGAAAGTAAAGAAAAAGAAGATAAAAAAGATCAAACTTCACTTGATCAGACGAAGACTGGAAAATCAAAGGGGAAAGAAGAATCTTCTGGTGAGACCAAGAAGGAGGAGGGGAAACCGAAAAAAAAGAAGAAGAAGGCAAAGAAAAATGTTCCCTTGGGTACTGCTTACGTAAAAGCTACTTTTAATAATACTATTATTACTATTACTGATCCTAATGGCAACGTTTTGACAAGTTCATCTGCTGGAGTTCTTGGATATTCAGGAACAAAAAAAAGCACACCTTATGTTGCAGGCTTGGCAGCAAATAGTGTGGCAGATAAAGCAAAGTCATTTGGAATGAGTGAGATAAACGTTTTTGTTAAAGGAATAGGAAGCGGAAGAGAATCGGCTGTAAGGGCATTGCAGTCATCTGGGTTGAATGTTTTATCTATTAAGGACATAACTCCTCTTCCACATAATGGATGTAGGAGAAAAAAAATAAGAAGAGTATAAATTAGCTTTTTGGCTTGTGTTTTTTTGGTAATTGGTCTAAGAAATTACAAGCTAATAAGCTAAAATTATGGCTAGAATAACATCACCAATTTGCAAAAAATGTCGAAGAGAGGGAAGAAAACTTTTCTTGAAGGGAGAAAGGTGTTTTTCTCCTAAATGCCCTTTTACTAGAAGGAGTTATCCTCCTGGTGAAAGGAAAAACATGAGAATCAGACTAACTGAATATGGACAACAGCTTAGAGAAAAACAGAAAGCTAAGGCTATTTATGGAGTTCTGGAAAAGCAGTTTCATAGATACTACGAACAGAGCCGTAAGGGCAAGGATGATAAATCAATTTTGGGTTTTGTGGAAAGAAGACTTGATAACGTAGTATATCGTTTAGGATTTGCTTCTTCTAGAAGGCAGGCAAGACAGATGATTACCCATAATCACTTTTTGGTTAACGAGGGAAAAGTGAATATCCCGTCTTATCAAATAAAGATAGGAGATAAGGTGACATTTAGGAATAAAGACAGTAAATTTATAAAAAATATAAAAAATAATCAGAAGAGAAATAATCCTGTTTCTTGGTTGAGGTATGATGCTGATAAAGTAATGGGAGAAGTAACCTCTTTCCCCCAAAAGGAAGATTTAGGAGAAGATATTGAAGAAAGACTAATAATTGAGTTTTACTCAAGATAAACAAGCTTCTTTGTTTTTTGGCTTGTTGATTTATTAATATTTCTAAATAGATTAATTAGTAAAAAATAAACAGGAGGATAAAAAATATGGCCATAGAAGGAATAATATTACCAGAAATAAAAACAATAAAAGAAGATAAAAATTCAGGAACTTTTATTATTGAACCTTTGTATCCTGGTTATGGAATGACGATAGGAAATTGCCTGAGGAGGGTTTTGCTTTCCTCTCTTCCTGGTGCAGCTGTGACATCTGTAAAGATAGAGGGAGCGTCTCACGAATTTTCTTCAATATCAGGAGTGAAAGAGGATGTGGTTAATATTCTACTTAACCTTAAAATGCTAAGAGTAAAAATCCACAAGGGAGAAAAACATACTTTAAGTCTAAATGTGAAAGGATCAAAGAAAGTTACTGCTGCTGACATAAAAACGAACGCAGATGTAGATGTTATAAATAAAGACTTATATTTATTTACTATAAATTCTGATAGTGGAAAAGTTGAGATGGAAATAAATGTAGAAGAAGGTAGGGGATACGTGGTTTACGAAGACAAGAAGGAAAAGAAGAAAATAGGTGAAATAGCGATGGATGCTCTTTTTACACCGACCAAGAAAGTGTCTTATTTCGTGGAGAATACCAGGGTAGGCCAGGCTACTAATTTTGACAAGATAACCATGAATATTACCACTGACGGTACATTGTCACCAAAGGAAGCTATTGTAGAATCAGCAAAAATACTTATAGAGCAATTCAGTTTACTGGCAGGAGAAAGAAAACCAACTAAAGTAGCCAAGAAAGAAGGAGGTTCTTTGTCCAAGAAAGAAGAGAAACCCGAAGATCTAAGTGTGGAAGAGGTGGATTTTTCTACTAGAACCATTAATGCTCTATTGAAAAATAACATAAAAAATATGGGCGATTTGTCTAAATTAACAAAAGATGAAATCGGCTCCTTGAGGGGCATGGGATCGAAAGCACAAGAAGAAATAGAGGAAAAGCTAGCAGAGTTGGGATTAGCAATAAAAACAATAAAGAAGGAAAAGAAAGATAAATCAAAAAAATAATTTAGGTTAAATAAATGAAGCATCTAAAGAAAGGAAGACAACTGGGAAGAAAGATTGGGCCAAGATATGCCTTAATTAAAAACTTGGCAAAATCTTTGATTTTACATGAGAAGATCCAAACTACCGAAGCTAAAGCAAAAGAACTTAGACCTTTTGTGGAAAAACTAATAACGAGAGGAAAAAATAGTGATTTACATTCAAGGAGAATGCTTATTCGAAAAATTGGAGACCCACTATTGGTTGATAAGATAATAAAAGAAATAGGCCCAAAATATAAAGAAAGAAAAGGGGGGTATACAAGAATTACAAAATTGAATTCTAGATCTGGAGATGCGTCAAAAATGGCAGTGATAGAATTTGTTTAATTAGTGAAAATGAATATAAAAACTGAACAAAAAGTATATTTGATAGATGCTAAGAACAGAATTCTTGGTAGATTAGCTACTAGTATTGCTAATATTTTGCGTGGCAAAGAAAAGGTTGACTTTGTTCCGCACCTAGACCAAGGAGACAAAGTTGTTATTGTTAATGCTAAAGACATAAAATTAACAGGTAATAAAATAGAGAAAAAGATTTATTATCATCATTCTGGATATCCCGGAGGATTAAAAGAAAAAAAACTTTGTGACTTAATGGAAGAAAGTCCCGGGGAGGTTATTAAAAAAGCAGTTTATGGCATGCTTCCAAACAATAAATTGAGAGACGTTTTTATGAAAAAGTTAGCTATTTTTGATGATGATTCGTATAAAGAAAAAGGAGATGAGATAAAAGTAAATAATTAACTCGTCTTGTTTTTTTCTATTATAATAAGACATCAAAATAGCAAGATAACCAGATAATATTTATGGAAAAAGAAAAAGAAATACAATTTAATGGCAAGTATAATTACGGGCTTGGAAGACGCAAGACCGCTGTTGCTCAAGTTCGTCTTTATAAAGGAAAAGGTAACGTTGTAATAAATAATCGAGATGCGAGAGAATACCTTAGAGGTTTTAATGATTTTATAAAAAAAATAAATGCTCCCTTGGTTCTTACTGGGCATAAAGATAAGTTTGATATTAGCATAAAAGTCAAGGGTGGGGGAATATCTTCTCAAACCGATGCTATTCTTCTTGGGATCGCTCGTGCCCTCCTTTCCGTTGATGGTGAGCTGAAATCGACACTTAGAAAAGTAGGATATCTTACTCGTGATCCTAGAAAGAAAGAAAGAAATAAACCAGGACTGAAAGGAGCTAGAAAAGCGCCACAGTTCTCAAAACGATAATGTGCGAATTATTATACGAATACATTCGAATTATTAAATATGTAATAATGTTATTTATTAGCATAAAATTTGCATATAATTAGCATGCAGTCAAATGCGTATAGATAAGGTTAATGAACTAATAAAACAAGAACTTAGCAGAATACTACTTGAGGAAATAGAGTTTGGCGTAGGTGTTATGGTCACTGTATCAAGCGTTGATACTTCAAAGAATCTTGCTGATGCCAAGGGCTGGATCAGTGTTTTTCCTGAAGACAAAGCAGAAAAAGTTCTAGTAATTCTTAATGGACAAATAGGGAGTATCCAGAAAATATTAAATAAAAGGCTTTCTTTAAGATTTGTGCCTAAGATTACCTTTAAAATAGATAGATCTGGAAAATATGTTAGTGAGATTGAGAAGGTTTTTGAGGAAATAGAGGGAGATTGACTCCATTGCTTCATGGTCTCATTGTTTCATTGTTATGAGGCCTATTTTTAACAATGAAACCATGAAGCAATGAAACAATATAATTATTGACTTAAGTTAGTAATTTTGGTAAAATTAGCACATAGTTTGTTTAATTTGTACAAATACGCATTTATCAAAAAAAGTACTTGACAATAATTCTAAAGTGTGCTATAATGCACTTGTAAATAAAAAATTGATTTTCAAAAAGATATAGAAAGAGTTTTCTTGTTTTATTTTTTTGAGAATTAATAGAAAAGAAAGAACCTTAATAAATGAAATCACAAGCAGGGTGGAGCCGAAATCCCCTGCTTAAGAATTTTTCAGTAATCTTACGAAAGGAGGAAGAATCTTTTGTAAATCACTG
>CAYRIM010000056.1:0-5309 GCA_964424445.1 uncultured Candidatus Saccharibacteria bacterium
CAATGAAATAGAGCAGAAAGTCTATTCAGAGTTAAAGAAGATGGGTTTATTTTAGATGAAACTATATATACACATAAATACTATTTCAAAGTGATTAGTTCCTTTTCTTTTGGATTAGGAGTGAATAATTTAAAAGTTATTCCTTTAGATAAGGAAGATGGTAAATTAAACATACAGATAATTGAAAGAGGTATTAACAATGTTTAACAAAAAGAAATTTGAAAAAATATGGAAAAAAATAGATGAGCTAGAAGAACTGTTAAATGAAGAAATAGAAACACTTGAAACGAGTGTAGAATGGGTAAAAGTTGATACAGAGAATTTAGAAGGAAGAATAGACGGATTAGAAACAAGAATAGACGAACTAGAAAACTGTGTAGATGACATGTCAACTGATTTAGGACAATGTGAAGAAAATATAGAGCAAATACTAGATGACATGTCGTCGTCAGAAGAAAAGATAAACAAGAAGATAATAGATATAACAAATAAAATTGATATACTAGAAAAAGATATGGATGAAGCACAAGCTGATATATTGATATTGGAAAATGTAACTGGGAAGTCGGAAAAATGAGTACAACAACAAAAAACGAAAAAAGAACATTGACTTTCGTAAAGATAGAAAAAGAAAGTCAAAATTGTTACCGTTATCAAGAACAGTTAGAGGCTGGAAAACCATCCGTTATTGGTGGTTTATACGTCAAGAAGAACGCTTTTAAAAAAATGCCTTTGGAGCTTAAAGTAACTGTTGAAGTAGTAAAAAGTAGGGATGTGTAAAAAATGAGCAGTGGAATGCTTGAAGTAAGATTGAGTTCTGACGGATATTCTAACTCACAAGGACACTATATACCTATGTTCATACTTGAGAACGTAAATGACTTGAAGAAACGTTGTTTAGAATACGCTAAAAAGTTTGGGTATCTAGATGGATATATCAATGTTCAAATTTGGGAAAGTCATTTTGGAGGTATGAAAGTATATAGAAAACTACTAATCGATTGGCACATGTTAAGTATAATCTATCCTCAAGTTTCGATACTAGAGTTATTTTGGTTATCTAACCTACATATTCTCGAAGACACTGAAAATAATTACAAACCCGAATTTATAGAGAGAGTTCAAAAATTATCTGAAAAATATCCGTCAATTGATGTTGTACCACATGCTGTTGTAGAGAATAATAGTATCAAAATCACCAAAGCTTTAGGAATAAGAGAGGGAAATATAAAGTGGAGATGAAACAAAAATGAAATGTCCAATGTGTAAATCTGAAATGGAAGTAAGCATATTTTACTCTTTAAATATGTGTTCTAACTGTAATTATGTCGAACCACTAACTGAAGAACAGAGAAAGAATATCAAAATAGCTAAAGCAAATAACAATGCTGAAATGCATGGTCATTATGGTGTGGATTTTGAGACACCCGTTTTAGATGAATGTGAATGTAATTTGAGCGACCCAGAAGACGATGAAACATATTACGAAATTACAACAGATTGTGATATTGACGGTGTTTTTACAGTGCAAAAAATTTGTGCTTTTTGCAATAAAGCACTAGATGACCCCTACAAAGATATCTAGCGCACATCTTACTAACATCTTATATACTATTTTATTTTTTTTTCTTTTTTTTTGTTTTTTGGCTTGCAAACTTGCAAACTAAAAGCTTTCATAACATTTGTTTGTTTGCATGTTTGCAAAGGAAGAATGTATATATACATATATTGATAAGTAACAAATAGGTGCAAAAAATGAGCCAAAAAATGACCTATATTGAAAAGGAAGTGAAAAAGTATGCAAAAAAAATAAATGATGCATACAGAACAAATAAAGGGCTTTTTGGTGTCCTATTTGAAGCAAATGAGGGGTTGCGTCTCAATTGGACATTCAAAAAGGTGAAACAGTTTTGTGAATATGTCAAATTTTACGGATATGACATAAAGACGATTGAAAAAATACTTTGGAGGTATGTCAGAAATGGCACAAACTGATGCTGTAATTCTCAGATTGAAAACTGAAAATAAGAAATATGTACTTATTTACCATTTTAGGACTATTATTTTAGTTTTTGACTGGTTGAACCAAAAACCGCTGTATGTAGGCGGTTGGTCAAATACAGATAGGGATATTCTAAACTTGTTTTTTAACAAAAACTATTTGCCTTATATTGCTACACGAAAAGGCGGTTTCCTTCATATTGAAGATGAAGACGGGAATACTGTCGAAACTTTACCACTGAGTGAATTAGAGGACAAGATTAACGTTGAGGCGTATGCTTTTAGGTATTACATCAAAGAGCGTAACATTTTATTTTTTTGATTTTTAATTATTTTTCTTTTTTTTTCTTTTTTTTTGTTTTTGCCAACTCGCAAACAAAAGCTTTTCATGAGTGATATATGTTTGCGAGTTTGCAAAGTAATAACATATATATACATATATTGACATGTAACAAATAGGTGAAAACCAAATGAGCCAACAAAAACAAACGGAAAAAAATTTGGTAAAAGGGCTTCAACTGTCATTTTTGACAGTTGAAAAGAGAATATTTCTTATTGCACATGAAACATTTAGAGATGTAAAATCTGTTAGGGTAGAAACGGGAGATAATTATGTGAGTGGAGATAATTATATAGCTATATGGATAACAAAGGATGCTACTTGTTGTTACAGTGGCACTATGGATAACTCTGAAATTGACAGATTTCTTGAATTTACAGACATGAACTTAAAAAATGTAGGAATTGAAGAATACAGTACTACATTTGTTACCTATGTTGATGGTGTTAATCTTACTACCAGATTCAGATTTGAATATCAACAATCAGACCTTGAGGTTGAAGAAATACCAGAACTTGATTAATCTCTTCTTTTTTTTTGTTATTTTTTTAGGATACCAATATCTAGATATCAAACATCTTAAGGATAAAATTTATTTCTTTTTCCCAAAGGGAAAAAGATAATATTCTCTTTTTTTTGTAAGGCATGGATAAATACATATTTGCCTTACTTCGTTATACGTATTTTTGTAGAATAAGAACATACGTGTAACGCTAAACAAGCATAAATATAAGTCTCACGTTCTCGCAAACACGCAAACAATGTTTTTTCATGACACGTAAATGTTTGCATGTTTGCGAATACAACAGTTTATAAATGTGGTCGTGTATCGTTATACGGTGCTCTTAAAATGGAGTTTGAAAAAAAAGTTAAAATTCAGAGTTTGACTGTTTTAGTCAAAACTGAAGATTTTGTTATTTATGCGACCCCTAACATGTGTTTAGGTGTTCGCTTTGGCAATTTTGAATACACTTCCTCAAGAAGTGCAGAAAAGACGATTTCAAAGATTTCAGAGGCTGAAACCCCAAAACAAGCCTTACGTTTTGCTTTTCAAAGCCTAGCACGTGCTAATCCTAGCATTTTTCAAGATTGGAGTTCTTTTCAAGCCTCAAAATTGGAGAATTCTCCAGTTCTAGTGGAAAAGGTGTCAAATGTTGAAATTTGGCACTCTGGAGACGTGAAACTGTCAAATTTTGGTATTTATAATGCCAAAATTGAGAATAAAAGCGTAAAATTGCAATATGCAATTTTTTCGAATGAGAAAGTAGCAGAAAAGGCAATTAGAGATTATAAAGTCGTCGAAAACTGCGTTTTTGCAGTTTTTAGTAGGATATTAGTTGAGCAAATTGCTCAACTAAGTAAGTTTTTAGACACTGTAACTGAAGAATTAGTGAAAAGAGGTGTAAATTTGCTTGAATTGAGCCTCAACGGTTTAGATTTTAGCCGTTTAGGTAGGTCATTCGCTTCAGCTGGTGTTTTACTCAGTTGGATGCAAAAAAGTCGTGATTTAGGGCTCACAGTAAGGTTTAAGGGTGTGACACAACCATTGTCGACTTTTAGTTTTGTTATGGGGGGGTTAGCTCAGACAGATATGAAAAGAAACCAAATAATTAGCAAATACAGAACATGTTTTTATAAAATTGAAACGGGAAAAATTTATGACAAAAAATTAAAAAAAGAAAGAGATATGACTGAAACAGAACGTTCTTATCAAATTAGGGCATTGAAAGGTGCTGTTTCTGATTTGTTAAATAACCGTTCAACTTATTTTATTCATCACACTGATGAAGAAATGTATCAGTGGATGGATGAAAACCTACCTAATTGGTCTGAATATGCAAATTTAGACCATTAATTTTTTTTAGATTTTTGAATAAAAAAAATAGTCTTTTTTGTCATGGAGAGGCTCCAGAGCGCTAAAATTCAAGTGGCGGAGCCACTTGATTACTCTTTCTTTTTTTGCAATTTTTCCATGTGGGGATTTTTATCTTTTTTTAATTAATTTTTCGAAGACCAATTTTTCTGGTAGGAGGTTATGGCAGAACCAAGCGGTAGCGAACCAGACACCGCTGGAATCTTTTTTGAAATCTACTCTTTTATCGAAGATTAGGAGTTCGAGACCGTGTTTTCTATAGAGTTTGTTTCTTTCTATACCTTCGAGGGCTGTTAGGGGAAGGAGGAGGGCGAAAGGCTTATTTAGTTGGTAGGCTCTTTTGAGGAAAGGGGTTTTCAAGCTATAGGGGGGGTTGGTGATTATTATGTCGAAATCGAACTCTGGTTCGTAGTTCAAGAAATCTTGTCCTCGATGTATGGTTGTTTCTATGACATTCATACCCACTTTTTCAAGTTCTTGGGTTATCTCGCTTTTTTTGTCTTTAAGTGCGGCACTTTCCCAGATGGTGTGATAATTTTTGTTTATTAGGTATTTGATGAGGGGTTTGACGGCATAAGCGGGGGTGTAATATTCATCATTTTTTCTCCAGTTTTGTTTAGCTTTTATGGTTAATCTTTTTTTACTTGTTTCCTCACTCATTTTAATCACTCATTTTAATCACTCATTTCATTTTTGAATATTAGGTAGAAGGATTTATTTTTACAATTTTTGCATGCGAAGGTGGGGAAGGGATATTTTTCTATATGGCTACCATCTATGATGTAGATACTTTTATTTCTTTCAACGAAATCGAGGGAATATTCTTTAAGGCATTGGGAACATTTGAAGTGGAGGGTGGAATGAGGGGCGGGTTCTGGTTCGGGTTCTGGTTCGGGTTCTGGTTCGGGTTCTGGTTCGGGTTGGGGTAGGGGTAGGGGGCTAGTGCCAGAGGAAGTATAACGATAGATACGGGGGTCATCTTGGTCGGTAAATTTAATTTTCATGAAAGGGGGGATAACTCCTTGCCAAGGGAAGAAAATAGAATCGTTATTATTTTCTTTCTTTTTATTTTTATCTTTCATTTTTATTCACTTT
>CAYRIM010000057.1:0-5306 GCA_964424445.1 uncultured Candidatus Saccharibacteria bacterium
AGTGGGAATATCGGGGACTGGAACTATATTAAAATTTCTCTCGCGTAATCCTGATTGTAAAAGGGCGTCCTTTATTATTTTTTCCCTTTCATTTATAGTCAGGGGATTTCTCAAATTATAATCTTCTTGAGAACTACCAATGACGATTATGATATTATCGTACCTCCCTAGAACCATTCTTATGGCATAAAGGTGACCCAAATGAAAAGGTTGAAATCTGGCGATAAACAGAGCTACTTTGTTTTTGTTTTGCATTTCTATTTTTTATTTTCCTTATGCTATTTTACCATAAATTCAACCAAGATCCCAACACCTAAGATTGCAGCAGTTTCAGATCGAAGAATTGTTTTACCTAGATTAAAAAAAAGAAAACCATTTTTTTTCATAAAATCTCTTTCATTATTACTAAACCCCCCTTCGGAACCAATAAAAACATTAATACTTTTAAAGTTTTTAACTCTTTTTTCCCTATCAGCGATCCTATTAAAAGATTTTTCATCGGCAACCAAGTTAAACTTATTCTCAACTTTTTCTAAAATCTCCCTGAATTCCATCGGCTTTCTCAAAGCCGGTAGCCTTCCTCTCATTGATTGTTCACTTGCTTCTTTTATGATTTTATCCCACCTATTCTTTTTTTCAGATCTCTTCACAATAGTATTATCAAAAATAACAGGATTAAATGAGTTTATTCCTAGCTCTGTACACTTTTGCAAAACTAATTCAAAATTATCTCTCTTTAATAACGAACAATAAAGATCAATTTTTATGTTCAACTCATTATTATTTAACTTTCTATTCACAACAACACCCTCAATTAACTCTCTGCCTATTTCTTTTAGTTTTACTTCGTATTCAAAACCTGAATTGTCCAAAATTGAAACAGTATTCTTATTTTTCAATCGGAATACATTTTTGATTTGGTTAATTAAGCTCTTATCAGAACTAATAAACTTTTTATCTTTTATGCTATTGGGACTTACAAAGAATCTATAGTGGCTCATATAACTTAATTATTTTATTATTTTACCAGTTCATTAAGAAATCGAAAGCAAAACAACTAAACAGCAAAGCAACAAAAAAATGCTTAACTTAAAAAAGCCCCTTACAAAAAGCGGCTCTTTCTAAGCCCCCTTACTTCTTTCCTAGCTTTATTTTTTCTTAAGCATAGGAAGACCAGTTCTAGCATTCTCTACAACCTTATATCCAGCTGGTAGATCATCTAGAGCAAGGTCTTTTCTGATCTTATCTTTTCCTGAGAACCAAAAGATTACCTGCTTTCTTCCGCCCTTTAGGGTAACTTCTTTTGAGTGAAGGAAATATTCCTTGCCACTCTTTTTACTTTTTACTGAGTACATTTTTACCTCCTACCCTTTCCTTGAGAACTTTTCCCCAAGGCTACTAATATTATTTATACATTATACCTGTTGCTAACCTGATAGTCAAACGCTTTACAGGTTTAGAGGTTTTAAAAAAAACAATGAACGTTTATATTTTGTTTTGAATGATTTAATTATATTTTTTTTCTCACTGTTAACTAATTTTTTATTGTTTTTTTAAAACAAACCTTTCCAAGTAATTCTCATGCTTAAAAAAAGAGAAGGTTTAAAAAAAGTAATTTTTTTATTCAAAACTGCCGGGCTAGGATTCGAACCTAGGTTACCTGGGCCAGAACCAAGCGTCCTACCACTAGACGACCCGGCATTATAATAAAATATCAGCTCCAACCGTCAAATATTATCATACTTTCTCTAAAGCTATGTTTAATCTTTTTAGGCTTTCTTTTTTTCCTAAAACCCAAAGAAGCTCTACTGGTGAAGGACTTTTTTCTTCTCCCGACAAAGCTACACGAATAGGCCAAAAAACGTCTCCATTATTAAGATTATTTTTTTCTACTACTCGAGCTATAATATCTTGCAATAAGCCTTCACTATTCCAAGCACTTTCTTTTGTATTTTTCAGAACATTAATTGTTTCCCTCAATCCCTTCTTAGTGTCTCCCCATAAGCTTTTCTTAAATTTTAATAAATCCTTCTTATAGTCGGGTTTTTTAAAAAAATAGAAAGAAAGACCATCAAAATCTTTTAGTGTGGTTATCCTATTCCTTACTACTTTTATTATTTTTTTTATATACTCCTCATCTTTATTCACTAATTTAAATCTAGAAAAAAATGCAATATGTTCAAACAAATCTTTATCGGAACAATTTCTTATATAATAACCATTAAAGTAATTCAGTTTGTCTCTATCAAAAATAGCAGGAGATTTGTTTATTTTCTCTATAGAAAAAAATCTCTCAAGTTCCTCTAAAGAAAAAAGTTCTTTATCGCTACCATAATTCCAACCCAAAAGAACCATAAAGTTTACAAGAGACTCAGCTAAATATCCTTGCGACTTAAATTCTTCTATTGATACCGCCCCTTCTCTTTTAGAAAGTTTTTTTCTGTCTTTCCCTATAACTATAGGTAAATGACCAAACAGAGGGGGGTCCCATCCAAAAAATTTATATAAAAGCAAATGCTTTGGTGTAGAAGAAAGCCATTCTTCCCCCCTAAGAACATGGGTTATTCCTTGCTCATAGTCATCCACTATACTTGCCAGATGATAGGTGGGATAACCATCACTTTTCATTAAAACCTGATCATCAATATTCGCTAAATCAAACTCCAAATTGCCCCTTATTAAATCTTTAAATTTTATATTTCCTTTTTTGGGAGTTTTTAAACGCACAACATGACTCTTTCCTTCCTTTATGTTTTGTAATACTTTTTCTGTAGGTAAATTTCTACAAAAACCATCATAACCAGTTGGGATATTCTTTTCTTGCTGTCTCTTTCTAGCTTTTTCTAATCTTTCTTCAGAACAAAAACAATAGTATGCCTTATCATTCTTGATTAATTCTCTAGCATATTCTTTATATAAAGACAGACGAGACGATTGATACAAAACTTCCTTTTCCCAGCTAAGCCCCAACCATTCTAACATTTCTAGTATTTTTTTATCCGCATCCTTAACATATCTTTTCTGATCTGTGTCTTCTATACGAACAAAAAATTTTCCTTTATTTTTTTTCGCAAAGAGGTATTTAAAAAGGGCCGTTCTTGCCCCACCGATATGAAGTCCACCTGTAGGTGAGGGAGCAAAACGAGTACGAATCTCTCTTTTTGTATCTTTTTTTTCTTTCATATGTTTTATATTTTAACACATATAACTCTCAACTAAAATTTTCAATATGCTTAATACTCTCCAACCTCCCTCGCCTATCTATTTTTACAGCAATAACGTCAACTCTTATATTTATTTCGTCTCCCCCTTTTCGCTCTCCCATAAAGTAATCTATGGTGTTATTTATTTTTTCTAACTTACAATCATCCACCATCTCCTCGGGAGCACCGAAAAAATCAGAAGTTTTAGTCTTTACTTCTACAAATATTAAGTTGTCATTTTTTTTAGCAATAATATCAATCTCGCCATACCGACAACGATAATTTCTTTCTAAAACTCTATATCCTTTTTTTACTAAGTAATTAACAGCGACCCCTTCTCCTAACTCTCCTTTTTGTTTGTTTTTTTGTTTACCCACTAGAATGTGTTCTTAATTTTGTATTTTGTTGATCGGCTTAAAGCTTTTTCTGTGCTCCGGACAAATCCCAAATTTTTTTAAATTATCCCTATGTAACCTTGTCCCATAACCTTTGTGCTTCTCAAAACCATATTCGGGATACTTTCTCGCTAAATTCCTCATGTATCGATCACGACTAACTTTTGCAATAATAGAAGCAACGGCAATAGATAAAACCCTTTCGTCACCTCCTATTATACTTTCTTGAGATGTTTCTAAACTTTTAATCTCAAGTCCGTCGACTAGAACAAAATCAATTTTACCTATTTTCTTTCTTAAACCATCAACTGCTCCTCTTAAAACTGTTTGGTTTGCTTTACCTAACCCGTTTTTATCAATCACCTTCGCACTAACCCAAGAAACAAAATAATCTATTCCTATGTCATTAGTCAAAATTTCAAAAAGTTCTTCACGTTTCTTTTCGGTCAATTTTTTAGAATCATTGATTCCTAAATCCTTAAGTTCAAAATTTGGAACTTTAATTATTACAGCAGCAGCAACGATAGGTCCTGCCCATGGTCCTCTACCCACCTCATCAACACCACAAACAAAAGAAAAACCCTTTTTATTTAGGGCTTTTTCATATTCCTTGAATTGTAATTCTTTGCTCATAAGAAATTCTTAATTTTCCTCGGGAGACTTTTTTCCTTCATCTTCATTAGTTTCTTTTTTTTCATCTATTTTTTCTTTTTCTTTATCATCATTCTTTTCATTATCGTCTTTTTTCTCTTCTTCCTCTACAACATCTTTATTTTCTTCATCTGTATTTTTAGTGTCATCTCCGATTTCTTCTAATATTTTTCTCTGTTTCTCTTTCATCTTTGCAGCCTTACCAGTCAGTCCTCTTAAATAAAAAATCTTTTTTCTCCTAACTTTAGAACTTCTGGTAACTTGTACTTTCTCTATTACGGGACTATGAAGTAAAAACTTTTTTTCTACACCCACTCCGTTGCTAATCTTTCTCACAGTAACAGAAGCACTCATTCCATATCCTCCCTCTCTTGAAATAACAACACCTTCAAAAACTTGGGTTCTTTCTTTGCCTCCCTCTTTTACTTTTTGATAAACCCTAACAATATCTCCCGTCATTACATCGGGAGTTCTTTTCTTCATATATTTTTTATTAACTTTTTGAATTACCGAGTCCATAAGTTCAAAATAAAACATTAATACTAACTAATACTGACAAATATTATCATATTTAATCAATCTTGTCCATTATTTTTCAATCAACAAAAGTTTCAGAGAATTCTGGTTCATAACCCAGAACAGTTCTCATGTCATTTTTAAAATAATTATCAAACTTTATTTTAAAGGATGTGCGAATTTTTTTATTGCCCTTTCTGCTAATCAGATGTAATATAACCGTTCTATCTCCTTCGTGTTTATATAGAATCCTTTTTATGTTATTAAACAAACTTACATCTATATCCCCATGCAGTTTTATAATTAATACTTTTTCAATGTCCTCATTGTTTCTAACTGTCTCTTTTTCGTAATCATCTATTAAAGCAGAATTAAAAGTTTCATATTTATCAACTAGTATTTTGGAATCTCCGTCCTTATTTGAGACTTTTCCCGAAACCAATATAATCTTTCCTTCTTCCCAAAAAGAAGGGTCTTCTTCTAGCATCTTTGGAAAAATAATCAATTCTATTTTCCCCGTAAGATCCTCTATGGTGACAAA
>CAYRIM010000058.1:0-5304 GCA_964424445.1 uncultured Candidatus Saccharibacteria bacterium
CCTGGAGCTTGGAAGGCGATGGAACCTACTTCGAGGGCAAGGTGATGATAGATAGCAAAGAAAGAGGAAACGTAAAGATATCACTAGGCCCAAAAATCAAATAACTGTACTATCAGTAAATAATAGAAAAACCCACTAAAAAGTGGGTTTTATTTTTTCCCGACTTTATCATTAATTTATTTATATAAGGAAATTGATGGCTATTCTCTAGACCTAATAGGAATTTGTTTGTATTTTTTGCGATAAAAAGCTAAAATAAAGAAAATCCCAATTATTTGGGGGAACTTTAAAAAAAAGGGGGGGTAGTATGAAGATAGGAATAATGTGTGCCCTCAAAGATGAGGGTAATGAGATAATCAAAGAAACACAAATTATTTCTGAAAAGATGATGCTCAGAACTAGCTTCACGGAAGGAATATTTCAGAATCGCTATATTGTATATGTTGCTTGCGGATTAGGAAAAACTACCTCAGCTGCATGCACTCAGATGTTAATCGAAAAATTTGAGGTTGATGTGATATTTTTTGTTGGAACAGGAGGAGCGTTGGATAAAAAGTTAAAAATAGGAGATGTTGTTATTGGGAAAAACCTCAAGTATCACGATGCTCGCTTCCCGGGTAACGCAACAAATGATATATCCTATTCTTTCAAGAAAGATTTTGCTATTGATTCTAATCATGAGAAAGTAGTATTCCAAGTAATAGAAGAACACGAAAAAGATAGCCAGAGAAAATTCAATATTTTCTTTGATACTATTATTACTGGTGATACTTCAGTAAAGTCACCGATTACTGCCTATAACCTAAGAAGGAAACACCAGGCTGTTTGCGTTGAGATGGAAGGAGCTTCTGTGGCTCATATCTGTTATCTCAATAAAAAGCCGTGTGTTATTATAAGAGGCATATCTGATTTTGCCAATCTTTTTGCTTTTTCTGATTTCAAAAACAACATGAGAATAGCATCACAAAATGCTATATATATCATGAAAAAATTAATAAAAATCTTTCCCGCTCCATAATAAGATGGGGATTTTTATTTTTTCTCCTCAATCTCTTTCTTCAATTTCTCTACAAACTTCCCTACATCGAGAGATCCTAAATCTCCGTCTTTTTTAGACCGTACGGAGATTTTTTTTGCACTTTTTTCTTTATCACCAACTATAATCATATAAGGAATTTTTTCTAATTCCGCATTGTGAATTTTTTTACCCAAAGACTCACTACTTTCATCTATTTCCACTCTAATATCTTCTTTCTCTAATCTGCCTCCAATCTCTTTCGCATATTTAACTAATTTATCATTAATAGGTAAAACTTTAACCTGCACAGGAGAAAGCCAGAGAGGAAAATTACCTGCAAAGTTTTCCGTCAAAAGAACTAAAAATCTTTCATAAGAACCTAGTATTGCTCTGTGAACCATAACGGGATTTACCTCTTTCCCCTTCTCGTCTGTATAAACTAAATCGAATCTTTTGGGAGTAGCAAAATCCATTTGAACAGTCGGTATTTGAATCTCTTTGCCCAAAGAATCCCTAAACATAAAATCAAGTTTCGGACCATAAAGAGCAGCTTCCCCTTCACATCTTTTGGCATCAAGCTTCATTTCTTTAGAAATCTCCTCTAGCATTTTCTCGCATTTATCCCAATCCTTAGGGTCGCCTATATATTTCTCGGGATGATCATAGTCTCTCACAGAAAGTGAGACCCAGTGGTTTCCCCACATTCCCAAACCGCTATAAAAATCCTTTATAATATTAACTATATTTTTTACTTCTTCTTTTACTTGATCTACCCTACAAAAAGAATGTCCATCTTCAACTGTTATTGCATAAACACGATTCAATCCTCCGACTTCTCCGGCTTGTTCCGCTCTGTACATTTTTTCTGACTCCATATACCTTATTGGCAAATCTCTATAAGAACGTTTTTTTGATGCGTAAACCTGAGTATGATGAGGACAAAGCACCGGTCTTATTACAAGATCGTGTCCTCTTTTTGAGCTGACCCTAAAAAGTTCATCGCTAAATTTTTGTGCATGCCCGGAAAGCTCATAAAGATCGATCTTTGCCAAATGAGGAGTAAGAACTTTTTCAAAACCATGATCCCTGCAAACTTTTTCTACGTATTTTCTGAGCTCATCAATAATAACTACTCCTTTTGGTTTAAACATTGGCAGTCCCGGCCCCACTAAATCAGAGAAACAAAAAAGGTCTAATTCCTTTCCCAATTTCCTATGATCTCTCTTTTTTGCCTCTTCAACCATTTCTAGATGCTTATCTAGCTCCTTTTTTGTGGGGAAAACAACGCCGTATATCCTTGTTAGCATAGGATTTTTCTCATCACCCCTCCAGTAAGCTCCAGCTAAAGAAGTAAGCTTGAATTCTCCGATTTCTTTTGTGTTTTTCAAGTGTGGTCCTTTGCACAAATCAACAAAATCACCAAGCTCATAAACAGAAACCTTTTTTTCTCCTCCTCGTCCTGAGCTTGTCGAAGGATCTTTTTCTAAATCATCAATCAATTCCAACTTGTAAGGCTGATTTTTAAATATTTCTTTTGCTTTTTTTATTTCATATTTCTTTTCTATAAATTTCAAATTTTTCTTTTTTATTCTTTCCATCTCTTTTTCTATTTTTACTAAATCATTCTCGGAAATAGGATTCTCAAAATCAAAATCATAATAAAAGCCATTTTCTATCGCAGGACCAATACCAAATTTCGTCGTAGGATACAAATTCAAAACTGCAGCCGCCAAAAGATGTGATGTGCTGTGCTGCATTTTTTCTAAATCAATTTTTTTCTTATCTCGAGTAGAGTTGAGAGGTTCTTTTTTCATTTGCATCCTCGCTTTCTCCCCGCTTTATTGGGCAATTTAGTACTATTACTTTCAAATTATAATCAAAAAAAAAGTTTTTTACAAATAAAAAACCGCTCCAAATTTGGAGCGGCGGTAATAAACACTAATAAAATGAATGGTAAAAAAATCAGTCGCAGAGTAAACTCTTGAGATCATTGACCTTGCGAGCTGCTTCCGGGTCTTTATTAGATATAGCCCGGTCCAGCTTGCAAAAGTTAACGGGGATTGTTTCCTTGGCACCCTTGAGACGCAAATGCATCGTGATATCCCTATTGGTCTCGTCGATTTCGAATCCTTCCATTTCGGCACCGATCTTGTCGACCCTGCTCGTTCCTTCCGGATCGAGATCCGAATAGGATCTGTAGGTGTTATTGATTTCAACATGAACTTTGATTTTCTTCACGTCTTCGATCAGCTCTTCGAATTCGATCTGCTCCTGGATCTCCTTCACTTCAGTTGCCTTGAAAAAATACAGGCTTTTGATCCCGTTCGGCCTGGGATGGTCGAAATCCTCCATGTTTTTCCCGTCAACGAAAACGATTGGGTACTCACTCCCATCATCGTCGATAAAAACATGAAAGTCACTCCCGTGGGCCTTCATAGCACTCAAGATCCTCTCCGCGCCGATTTTTTTGATGAAACCGCGTGCCGAGTTTATCCTGGCGTCTCCTCCTTTGAGAAACTTAGCCAGAGCACCCCTGGGACTGCTATCCATCTCCTCTGTCAACTCCTCGGAACCCTTGGACTTCTCGGACAGATTAGCTTTGCTGGATTCTTTTTCTGCCTTCGAACCGGCAGGCCGGGGGACAGAAATGGAATCCTGGTCTATGCGACGAAAGAAATTATAAAAATTTGATTCATCTTTCGTTCCGACAAAAAACGCTACCACTATCCCCCCTTCTGCTTTCTGAGAATGTTCGAATCTCATCATTCTGGCAGCAGTGGAGGTTTTCTGGTTACACCCTCTGACATAAAATTCATTTATGTCGAGAGTACTTTCGTCTTTACCTTGCATCCGCTTTCCTTTGGGAATGCAAATTTCATTCCACTCCCCTATCTGCATGTACCCTGCTTCCTGGAAAGCCTTTATGAAGACCGTGTCGGACATTACTCCGAGTTTAACAAGGCCCTTTTCCGACAGAGCAAGGCTTGCCGAACATGTCGCTACCACCATCATGATGGTAACGGAAAAAACCGCTAACAGTTTCTTCAAAACAATCACTCCTTTCCTCTATGGGAATTTTTTTATTACCAATACTGATATTTATATATAAACTTGTTTAGGTACAAGTATTGAAACTATTATCTTTTCCAATTTTAGCATAAATAAGCTATTTTTGTCAAGTATTTTTTAGAAAATCATTATTATTTGACACTATACCCCCTTGGGGTAGAATAAAGAAGAGAAAACATATATTATTAAAAAAATCTATGAAAAAAATTATTATTTGTCTTTCCGTTCTCTCCTTGTTATTTCTGGGATTGCCAGAAGCGAAAGCAGAAGATGCTTCTATGGAAATATTGGAATCCATGGAGGAATTAAGCGCTGGAGACCTAGGAATAAAAGAGCCAACTATACTGCCAGGCTCTATTCTCTATCCAGTAAAAAAGGTTTTTGAAAAAATAAAAGAAGCGCTAACTTTTCGTGAAGATTCAATAATAAAACTAAATCTCCAGCTTGCCAATCAAAGATTACTTGAAGCAAGAAAATTACTCAAACTCGGAAAATACGATTTAGCACTACAAACTTTGGAAAACTATAACGCCAGAATGGAAAAAGTGAGGGAAAGAATAGAGATTTTGGGAGGAGAAACTGAAAAAATTAGTGGTAGCAAGAAAGCTAAAATTCAAGAAAAAAATGAACTTTTCACAGAAAACTTTTTCAAACACATTCAAGTATTAGAAGAAGTAGGAGATAATATTGAAAACAAAAAAGCACAAGAAGCTATTTCTTCTGTGATAGAAAGATCAGAGGAAACAATGGCTCAAAAAATCGAAGAAATGGGAGAAGGAGACTCTCAAAAAACAGAAGAGGTACTAGAAAAGATACTAAACAATCTTCCTGGAGACGAGATAGGGAAAATAATATATTTGCAAATTTTAAGAGAAGTAAAAAAAGACATCAGCGGTCAATTTCAAGGCGTAATAGACAAAGTAGAATCAAGCAGAATCCAAAAGATAACAGAATTCATAGAACAAAATAAATTATCATCTGAAGAACAACAAAATATCTTAGAAAACCTAAACAATAAGTTTGACTCTCTAAAAGACACTATGTCTGATCTACAGTACAAAATAATGAATGATTTACCCCAGGCTACCAGGAACACCTACGAACAAATAAAACAACACATTCAAGAAAATTCTGAACCAAAAGACGGGAGTTTCAATATATTACAGTAAATAAAAATAATACAAAAAAAATGAAAAAAGAAAATAAACTTTTTAGAA
>CAYRIM010000059.1:0-446 GCA_964424445.1 uncultured Candidatus Saccharibacteria bacterium
TCCTCTCCCCCAAACAACCTCGCCATTCTTCGTGGCAAAATTATATAAATTCCTTAATTTTTTTATATTTTCTTCATCAAGAATTTTTTCAGCTTCATTGAAAAAACTAGATTCATCCCATAAACGACCAGATCGTGATGATACCCCAATGTTCTTTTTTACTTCTACTCCAAATATTTTAGGAATCATTATTTCATATTGTTCAAATTTATAATACTCTAATTGCACAGCGTAAATATCAAATTGACTATTTTGATTAACATATAAAATTAAATCTTTAAGTCTTTCATCTATAGAATCCATTAATATTACAAATTTTATATTACCGTTATTAAGATTATCTTTTATTCTGTCTAAGACAAAATTTAAGCCCTCGTCATCTAAACTATAGAATTCTTTTATTCTGTCTTCTACTCTGGGATGTGTGTTAAGTAAATTATCTACAT
>CAYRIM010000059.1:456-5121 GCA_964424445.1 uncultured Candidatus Saccharibacteria bacterium
TAAACTAATTTTAAACTTACTTTCTATTTCTTGATTTAAAATTTGGATGAATTTATTAAAATCGTTAAAATGTCTCCAAAGGGCAGCTCCATAATCAAGGGCTTGAGCTACTACAGTTCTTTTGTCGGGGTTTTTGTATAATTTTGTTTCTACAATATAAATATCGCCATCTTTATCAATCGCTAAAGCGTCAATTGGTCCCGCATTGGTCCCAAACTCTCTTTTTAACACTAATAATTTTTTATCTTCTTTTAATTCATATATTGGGATTGCCTCAGGATTGTTGTGAATATAATTTTGCAGATAATCTTCTTTTTCAATTTCCGATTTATCAATTTTTTTGGCATTTTTACCGTTTTGTGAAATTATAATACTCATAAATTTGTTTGATTAATAAATTTTTCACCCCCAAATCGCCGAACGCGATAAAAAAGTTTTTGGAATTATTTTTTAAAATATGTCACCTAATGTGGTGCGGATGATGCGTAGTTATAAAAAAATTATATCATAATTTTTGAATAATTACGCATATCCCGCTGTTATCTGAAGTCGCGAGCTTTGCGAGTGACGAGGAGAACAAGCGGATTACCATCCGCACCACATTATCCAAGTGAGCGAGCAAAGCGAGCGATTTTGGATAACTGGTTTTTATACGAAAAGTTTTCGTATAATATGTTTTTATTTATGTGTTATACGAAGTATTAGTACTTCTCACATTTTACTTGATAAAAAGCAGTTTCATGGTCGCACGATGGACATTTATCCGGTGGGGTTTTTCCTTTATGGACATATCCGCACTCTCTGCATACCCATTCTACTACTTCTTCTTTTTTAAATACAGTCCCTACTTCCAACTCTTTTAGAATCTTTTTATACCTTTCTTCATGATGCACCTCTGCTTGGGCAATAGCCTTAAGTCTTTTTGCGATATCATCTAGGTTGTCTTTTTCTGCCTGCTCGGCAAATTCTGGATACATGGTGGTGTATTCCCAGTTTTCTCCTGCAATTGCTGATTTCAAATTTTCTATAGTATTTCCATAAGTATTTGGAGATATTGCTTCTACTATAATTTCATCTTCCTTGTCTTGATCTTGCTGAAGGGCTTTTTCTCCAAGTTTTTTCTTTACTTCTTGAATATGTTCGAATAGTCTTTTTGCATGTTCTTTTTCGTTATCTGCTGTGACCTGGAATATTTCTGCTATTTGTTCATAACCCTCTTTTTTCGCTGTTTTTGCGTAAAACGTATAACGATTTCTTGCCTGGCTTTCACCTATAAAGGCTTTGGTTAAATTTTCTAGTGTTTTTTTCAAGTTACCTCCTTAATTCAATATACATAGAAGGTAACTTGTCCCGAATGAAATGAGGGATCTCATTAGTTTTCCTCCTAGGTTTTTATTAATAATTATTTAAAACAATAAATTAAGTAAGGTTCCTAGTCCGCTTAAGACAAAACTTACTTTTAGATTGGTTATAAATATCATTATTATAAGGAATACTGCCGCACTAATATTGATCGCAAATTCGCGAAAAGCAATGGTTTCTAGCACATTGCCGTCGGCTTTGTCATAATCTAGGGCGTTAAAGGGGATGCCTACTAGTTTTGTTGACATTCCCTGTAATGATTCAAAAGCGAAAACCTGAAAAGCGCTCTTGGTAGTGTATTTGATAAACCAAACCAAGGAATTCATGATAGCGCCCGCTCGAAGTATTTTTCTTTCATCTCTGTCAGTCAATTTTCCTATTATGATAACAAAAAGGATAGAAAATACGAAAGAAAAAGTATGCATTGCTCCTAATTCGGTGTAGCTATTCAAAATACCAAAGAACACAAAAATAGGCCAAATTACATCAATGGTAGCGCCCTCTATGCCATGACCCATGAAAGCAAGAAAATCTTTTATCTTTTGATTTTTGAATAATTTCTTTATAGAAAAGTTTATAGGTTTATGAATATCTCTTGATAAAAACAAAGGAATACTAGACAGAGCTAGGGTGGTGGTCGTAACAATAAACAAAACATTAAAATTGTAATAGGTGAGGATTAGACCACCAAATATCGGGCCAATAATAGATACTGTGGAGATTATTATTCTAGAAGTAGCCTGTTCTTTACCTCTTTTTTTTCGATCAGAAAAAGTAGCAAAATCCACATGATATCCCAACCAAAAAAGAGCGTGTTCTATGCCAAATATTATTCCCAAAAGGGGGAGGGGTAATTGGTGACTTTCTATAGTATAGAGAAGAGCATAAAATGCCAACCGAAAGGGAATACTAAAAAGAATAATATGTTTGAATCCATAAAGCCCTGCCAATTTTACTGCGGGGATAGTGAAGATGGCATGCGCAATATTGACTATTGCATAGTAAAGAAAGACTTGAGGTATGGAATAGCCGGTTTTTATTAGGAAGATAGGTATGAATATACTAATTATGGACAGCGAAAATTTTCTTATAGCCATACTGGCGTATAATTCGTTCAACTCTCTGTTCGCTAGAAAATTTAAATGATAGCCGTGGTAGTGCATTTTTTATGTCAAATGTAATATTTAAAATATAAAAGGTTGAAGTATGGCTTAGTTCTTTAGGGCTCCTGGCAACTCTTCTTCTTCAAACTCTGCTATATCTTTTTTACTGTTCAAGGTATTCCAAAATCCTTCATGCTCATATACTCTCAACTTTGTTTTCGGAAAAGTATCGTATTCTATGCTTCCTTTTTCAGGAAGAAGATCAAATATCTCTTTTCTGTAAAATAAGTACCAGCCGCAGCTGACCCATTCGGACAAGACTGGCTTTTCTTCGAAAACAGCGTAACCTTCTTTTTCTTTTACCAAACCAAAAGGTAGGCGAGGATGTGCTACGCAAATAGTATTTTCTTTGTTCTGTGATAGTTTCTCGGGATCTATATCGGTTATGTCATCGCAGTTTAGAACTAGGATTTTTTCAGAATCTGATTTCTTCATCGCCAGCTTTATAGCGCCACCAGTTCCCAGAGGCTCTTCTTCGATGGAGAAGTCGATATTCTTTTCTGGATAGCTTTTTTTTATGTAGTTGACTACTTGATCTGCTTTGTATCCTAACGCCAAAATTATTTTATCTACTTTTGGAGACAGATAATCAATCTGATAAGAAATTATCGGTTTATTTTTTACTAGCACTAGAGCCTTAGGAAGATCATCTTCCATTCTGGACCCCTTACCGCCAGCCAAAATTATACAATCTATATTCATTTTTTCTTATTTTTATTATTTAGACCTGGTATCAGATGTATTCTGTCAACTATTAGTTCTCCAATTGCTGCGAAGGGTATTGCTACTATTGTTATAATAACAATCATTTTCCAGGTAATTGCCTCTCCTGTAGATAGTTTTACTGCTATTAGGTCTTCAACTATACCCATTATTATTCCAAATATCAAAAATTCTAAAAAAATATCCAACTTTTTTGACCTTTTCATTTTTGTTTTTTTAGTTTTTGTATATGCTAAATTAGTTTAAAATCCAAATATATAAATTGAGAAAAGCTGCGAATGTCACCCAGAGCAGATAGGGAATCAGTAAATAAGATGCGATTTTACTGATTTTACTAAACTGAACAATTGTAAGGATTATAAATAGCCACAAGAAAATTATTTCTACAAAAGCAAGAAGAGGGTTGTGAAGACCAAAAAATATTATTGACCATAAGCTATTAAGAATTAGTTGAGTAAAAAATAAGAAAAGGCCCCTTCTTACCTCTTTCTTTTTCAGTTTTTGTTTGAGGATGATGTACAGCGAGATGCCCATCATGAGGAATAAAATAATCCACACGGGAGCAAAAATCCAATTTGGTGGCGTGAAGACAGGCTTGGTGATTGTCTGATACCAGTTGGCAATAGACGGAGAAGTAAAAAGGGAACCTATTATTCCGGCAATTTGACATACCAAGATAGAGAATACTAGCTTTGTTATGTTTTTCATTATTATTTATTAAAATTGTCTTTCATGAATTCAGTAATTTTTTCCAGTCCCTCACAGTCTTTCTCAGCCAAACACTTCTTGTTTGATTCTATGATCTGATGGATTTTCTCCTTTGCTTCAGTATTGTTTTTACCGCTTTCTCTAACATTGTTAACTATTATTATCGCTAGAAGCATGATTGCGGCTATGATAACAATGGTTAGTATTAACTTTACAGCTCTCATTTTTTTATCCCGTTTTAGTACAGGCCTCCTTTTTATTGTAAATTACTTTTATTTTTTCTCTTCCCAGATATTTGAATAAGATATTTGGTGGTATTTATGTCATATTTATTATATAATTCTTGGATCAATTTGTAGAAGTTAATTTTTTCTCTCAAAGCTTCTCCTTGGTATTCATTGCCAATATTATCCATCTTTTTTTTAAGCGCCTTTATTTTTTTATCCAATTCTTCTTCGATTTCTCTCTTGTCTTTTTCTTCATTAAAAATATTTTTTGCTTCGGTGAAAAAATAAGGAGATGACTTTGATAAGTCTTCTATTAACTCGATATCTTTGTCGTCTATTCCTTCATTTTCAATAAATCTCCGAAAGCTCCTTTCTTCTAGAGCAGAATCCCCTTTTTTCTCCTCTGGGGTTTGGTATTCGAATTTTTTTCTCATATCGAAACAGACCTTTTTAAAGTTTTTGATATATTATAAAATAATTAT
>CAYRIM010000060.1:0-5055 GCA_964424445.1 uncultured Candidatus Saccharibacteria bacterium
ATGGATTTATTCATTTATTCCCTCCTATAATTTTAATTTTTTAATTTATATTTTAATATAATAATATCATAGAAAAAATAAATAAAAAGTAAAAAAAAGCGATAGGCTTAAGCTATCGCTTTTATTCATTTGGAGACGGGATGTTGGTAAAATAGATCCCTAGTATTTTTTGGATTATTAGCCGAATGCGCCCATTGATATCGCCGCTACGTTGAAAGCATTCGCGGAAACGTGGGAGCTCAGGTTTGTTTGTGCGACATCCATAGCGTTGTCGGGCGGGACGGTTGCTCTGTTGGCGCTAGCTACTTCTAATGCACCGGGGATATTTCCCGCACCATCTACCGCAGAAACCATCATATTTATCACCTCCTCTTCAGAGATTTTTACTTCGGTAATTTAGGAAAAAATAACGAGCACTAGATCTTGTCCGACAACTTGCTTCGGGAGCGTTCTTTATTTTGTTGCAATAAATTAAGGCAGTTTTCTTTATTTCTTTCAAGAAAGAAATATAATCTTCTTGGATCCTTTGTATTTCGGGAGCCAGAGCTTCCATGATTGTGACAATCAGATTACTGAAGATAGCAGCTTCCAGGAGAATGTAAGATCTTTTACTGAAAAATCTTATGCCCAGCCGGTGACATTCTTTTTGTAGGTAGTCACTGCAGGTTTTGCTTTTAGCCCATTGAAAAATACTACTTCGTTGGGGATATAGAATTCCCCCTACAACTTTTGCTTTTTGGACTACGCCTTTATTTTGTTGGGCCAGATTCCAAAGCTGTTTTATGGATAACTGTAAGATTCCTTGAAAATGTTCCTGAAATACTCTTATAATGTCAGATTCATTCAAATCTAAACCGGAATAACAGAACTTGTTCCTCTTTTTTCTTTCCAGTCTTTGCTGTAGCATCTTGTATCTCTTGAGCTCATCAAGGTTCATAAGACAGGATATGAGATCAAGGACCATGGATGTCAAGCGAACAATGTGATTTTTATTTATGGTTCCTGTTTTTGTGAAGACTGGTTCCGAAAGAAATTTTTGGAAATTTTGACGCCCACTTTCTTCTAGTGGTCTCATTCTGCCTGACTGACTTATGCGTTCTAATTTGAACGCATTAGCTGATGTACTGCAGGGGGCAATGAAATAATCCACATGAGTAACATTCGCTATCAACTTTTATCACCTCCATAAAATTATTTTAAAGACCGGTGTTTTATAGTTAAATATTAGCATAATATAGCTAAAAATGCAAGCTTTTTGTAATATATATGTTTATATTAATTTTGTTATATTTTTTACATCAATTTGTTATAATATTTACAACATAAAAAAATTCAGAAGTAATGAATAAAATTATTTGTTTAATATTATCTTTTATTTTTCTAATATTGAATATTAAATATTGGATATTAGATATTAAATATGTTAGTGCAGAAGGCGAGTACTTATTAATTTCTGAAATTCAAATTACAGAGTCAGAAGATTATATAGAGCTTTATAATCCAACAGAAAATGATATTGATTTAGTTGGAGGTAATTATCGTATTGAAAGAGCCTCATCTTCTGGGGGCGATCCCTCTATACTAATAAGATTCGGCAATGAGGATGACGGGAGTTATCCCGGTGGTAGTATTATTCTATCTAACAACTATTATTTAGTTATTCGAGATGATGCCAATCAAGACTTGCTTGATATGGCGGATGCTATTGGCACTAGAGATGACTTTACTCTCACGGAAAGTAACACTATTTATTTGGGAACAGGGGCTATTGGTGGAGTGGGCGACGAAGACATAACTGATTTTGTTGGTTATGGCGAAGCAGTAGACTATGAAGGAAGTGGTGCAGCATTATTGCCAGGCGATAATCAAAGTATCGGGAGAAAATTGGATGATAATTATCGGGACACGGACGATAATAACCAGGACTTTGAAATTCAAAATCCTACGCCAGGTTCACAAAATGAAGTATATACAGAACCTCTGCCGGAAGAACCAGAAGTATATAGTGACAAAATATATATTAATGAATTCTTACCTGCTCCAGGTACTTCTATGGACTGGGATGGCGATGGGGATGCAAATAGTAGTGATGAATGGATTGAGATTATAAGTTTGGATGCAGAAACAGTAAATTTAGAAGGATGGATCATTGATGATATTGAAGATGGTGGTTCTTCTCCTTATGCGATATCCTCAGATATCACAATTGATCCTGATGAAATCTTGGTTTTTTATAAAAAAGACACAGGAATCATTTTAAACAACAGCGGAGACAGTATTATTCTAAAAAACCCAAACGGGGAAATAGCTGATGAATATTCTTATACTTCTTCTGATACAGATATAAGTTACAGCAGAGAGGACAATGGTCCGGGAGAGTGGACAATTAACTATGCCCCCTCCCCCTCTTCCTTGAACGAACCGCCGGCAAATGAATATCCTCGTGCTAATGCTGGGCCGAATATTGATGATGTAGAAGTAGGGAATGTAATAAATTTTAACGGTTCTGCTTCTTATGATTTAGACGGCAGTATAGTAAGCTTTGTCTGGGATTTTGGCGACGGCAACAGCGGAACAGGAGAAAATACCACCCATGTTTATTCTAATGATGGAACTTATCAGGTTTTTTTAACCATTACTGATGATAATGGTGCGACAAATAGTGATTCTCTAATTGTCACGGTGATTGAGGCTAGTGAGGAGGACAGCTTTGAAGAAACTTTGGAAGACGAGTATGAAAATCAATACAGCAATGATATAAAAATAATTGAATTTTTGCCTAACCCAGAAGGAAATGATGCAGACGGGGAGTATGTCATCCTTTTTAATTCTGGAAGTAGTGATGTTAATCTCAGGAATTGGGTTCTGGATGACGAGGAAGGGGGCAGTAAGCCTTTTGCTATCAACAAAGACAAAGTGATTGGTGCTGGCTCTGAAATAATTTTTGAGCGTACAGATACAAAAATAGCTATAAATAATAGTGGAGATAGTGTTCGTTTGTTTGATCCTGACGGAGAATTGATAGATAGTGTTTGTTTTGAGGAAACAGCGCATGAGGGAGTTAGTTATGTTTTTGTAGAAAATAAGTGGAGTTGGGAGGGGGTTGAGGAAAGTATTAGTGAAGATGAGAATAATGTACATAATGGCGAAATCGAGGAAACAATAAATCAAGAAGAAGATTTATCTATTGAAGAAGAAAGTGCCAAAGAAACCTCCGTAGGGGCGGAACATGTTCCGCTCATCACTCAAGATAAAGAAGATTTCAAAGAAAAAAATGTAGGGGCAGATCCCTCCAATACGGCGGGCAGGCGTGATCTGCCCATAGAAGAAGAAAGAGTTATTGTTAGTAATTACAAACCTATAATTATAGTTGATGCTGGTGATATTTCGGAAAATGATTTGGTAGGGGAAGTAATTAAAGGAAATGAGGTTATAGAAATATCTTCGGATCTTGAGTCTTTATCTACGCTTTCTCCTGTTATTAAAAGACCGTGGACACTTTCACCATATTTCATAATACCCTTAATGGTTTTCTTGATAGTAGGGGTAATAAAATTTATTATTATTCCTGAAAATCTTTATGATTTTTTGAATAATTTGGTTGGAGAAAAAGAAAAAAGTAATCAAGTGATTGAGGAGTTGTTTGAGAAGAAAAGAGAGGATCATAAGGGAAAACAAAAATTATTTTAGAAATAAAAAGTCCCACTTAGATATTTTTAAGTGGGACTAGGTTTCTGTGGGGAAAATCTTGTGAGGTTCAATGCGAATTATCTCGATATTTCCTTCGGGATCGCATTTCTTGCAGAAGCTGATTTCTACTATGTAGATATCTCCCCTTCTTTTACAAAAAAGACCAAGCCTTGCATTCTTGTGAACTTCGGTTATAGGAGTGTCATAGTATCTCTCACCACAATTCTTACAGATTACAAAGCCCTTCGGATTATCCGGAGAGACACATTCTTTACAGATCGTACCTTTTCTTCTGACTTCATTGCCACAAAAGAGACATTTTTCTTTTTTAGTCATCTTTGTCTCCCCCCCTTCTCAAGTTTTTAATATATTGCAATTTTGTCCCTCTATTTTACATCTCAAAAATAGCTTTGTCAAGCTTATTATTTGAATTCGGTTTTCCTTCCTCTGCCCCTCAATGCTCTCTCCTTCGCTCTTTGGAGTCTCGCCTCGTTTGCTCTTCGAGTTGTTTCTGCTCTTATTTCTGTTTTCACTTCTTTTGGTTTTTGGAGGTTGGCGATTTTCCTAATATTTGTTAATTCTTCGGTACTTATTACTTTGGTTAAAGTATCGGTAATTGTTATTATATTTAGAAAATCTCTCTTATCTAGATCGCCTTTTTTTAGTTTTCCTAGCTTTTCTCTATATTTGCTCATAATTTTTTCCATCCTTTCTCGGATCCAGTATTCATATGTTTCCGGATCGTCTTCTTTTAGGGGAAAATCGGGTACAAGAATGTCAGCTTTTAGTTCATGACTTTCTTTATTTCTATGTGATGCATCTAAGGTGATTGGTATTCCATTTATAACAAAAAAAGAATCAACCCCATGATAATCCAAGGGTGTGGCTACAGAACAAAAAAATCTTACCTTTTTAGGATCTTCCATGAATTCTTCTCTTACAATTTTATTTCTTATGTCTCTCGCTATTTCTTTTTCAGGAGAAGTTTGTCTCTCGACGGGATTTATTATGAGAGCAATTTCTAAAGACTCTCTAAAATTTAAAGCCGGGGTGTTTTCTAGTTGATCTTCACTATAACCCTCTTCTGTTCTTAATCTCTCTAATTCTTCGTTTCTTTTACGGATTATCCCTCGTCTTTTTTTATCTAATTCAGAACTTGGAGAAACCATGTTAATATTGGGTACACCAAAAAGATCCACTTCCAAGCGATGCCCCTCTGCTTTTCCTTCTACGCTAGATTTTGGTTTCTCAGTATCCATGATTTTTTATTAATTAATATTAATATTATAATCACTTTTTCAAAAAACTTCTAATTTTCTGTCTGGCATGACTGGTTTTTACCATATCGACCCAATCTTTTGTAGG
>CAYRIM010000061.1:0-5046 GCA_964424445.1 uncultured Candidatus Saccharibacteria bacterium
GTTAACTCCTCTTCCGAAAAGGGGGTGGTCGATGATGAGTAAGACCACCCCTAAAGGGGTGAGGTTTGTAAACCTCACTCCTCACTCCATCAAGGTTTACTGCCTTGATGGAGAATTTGAAGTGCCTCCTTCGGGCACAATCATACGCCTGAAGGAGGTAAAGGAGAAGATTGGGGAAGCGAATGGTGTCCCAATCTTCTCTAAAAAAATGATAGCGGAGGAAGGGGCTTTCCTTCCTCCGCAGGAAAAGGGGACACTATATATAGTGTCCCTTCCTGTCGCTCTGGCTTTTCCAGAGCGGCAGGATTTCGTTATCCCTGATGATCTCGTCAGGGATAACGAGGGGCGAGTGGTGGGCTGTAAGGCCTTCGCTCGCCCAATTTAATTTTTTTGTTTTTTTGAAAAATTAAAAAAGTCTAAATTCTAAAAATCAATAACAGTAAAAATAAAAATTCTAAATTCTGAAAGTGAGAAAAATTTAAAAAAAGAGGTGATAAAATGGAAAAAAGCGACTTTGATAAAATTGTGAAAGTGTTTAAAAATAAAAACAAAAAAATATATATGCGGGTGTGGTTTTATTTCTCAACTGATAAGGAGGTTCATGAACACAAAGATTGGGAAGGGACACCTTTTGACAAAAGAGTTAGAAATCTTGTAAAGGTGTCCCTAAGTAAAGATCCAGATTTTCTGTTTGCAGAGTATATGTTCGATGAAGATGATGATTTTGTTAAAAGAGAAGACTATTACTTAACGTTTGATGAGTTTATTAAGTTGCTTAATTCTGATTTTGAGTTTATTATTGTTGATCGAACATGTGTTGTAACTAGTGTTTATAAGCGTGAAGATGGAAGTTCTGAAATAACATCAACTGATTACATAAGTATCAATAAAGTTTTAGAATATTTGCACAACGACAAAATTGAGAAGATAAAAGAAAGAATAAAGAAATTAAAAGAAAAATTAGAAGAGTATGAGCTGTGTAAACATTACTATTTGAAATTTAGTGATGCGTTTTCAAATCACTTTATAAAACCTTACAAAACTACGATAGAAAACGAATTGAAGAAGTTAAATATAAATCCTGCGCATACCTGGTTAAGAACCGAGGACATATATTGTCATGATGAGGGCTGTAATTTCACATTTTCTTTAATTTGTCCCCATGAGGGTGAAGAGATAATAATTAGATGTTTAGAGGGATACGATGACAACGATAAATTTAAGTTTGATGTAGAAGTTGACACTATGCTGAATAATCTATTAGAGCATGAACTCAAAGCACAAGAAGTTGCGAGAGAGTATGTAATTAATGCATTAACGCAAGAGATTGAAAAATTACAGAAGTCCTTAAAATATTATGAAAACAACACTCCAGAAACCACCAACTCAAAGTTAGCAGAAATATTTGAGTTGGTGGAAAGGTGGATGAAATCATATTAATTAGGAGGTGAAAGTATGAAGAAAGTTGGAGACATAGATGAGAGAGTAAGAGAAAGAATGGAAGGAAAATTGATAGGACGTCCAAGGAAATATTTTGAAGAGCGTAAAATGATTTCTTTTTTCATTCCTGTTTCTCTTCTTGAACGCCTTGATGAAATTGCAGAAGAAAAAGGTGTTTCAAGAACAGAAGTAATGAATATTGCTCTGCTTCACATAGATATAGAAGAGATGGGAAGAATAGCAGAGCAAGTAAAAATACTGCGTTCTCAAGTGTCTGAACTTTTAAGGAAAAACAAAGAGTATGAAAAAACTTTGAGTGAATTATATTTGAGAAGAACAGCAGCAGAATATTATGCGAGTGTAGAAGAAGATGAAAATATTAAAGAATTCTTTGAGAAAAACGAAAAGAAAATTAAAAAACATATTGTGAATGCACTCAAAAACTCAACTTTCAACATACAACAATTTGCAGATGTCTATTTTAATGAATTTGAACATTATTTATTTTCAGAAAAAAATCAATACATTAAAAACAAATCAATGATCAAAGCGTTAATACGCAACAGAATATATAATTATTATGTTGATATAAAAAAAGAGGTGATAAAATGACGAGAGCGAGAATAAAAACAATTTTTTGGGGTCCAGTAGAGGAAATGAAGGATAAAGAGTTTGTGATAACACAAAACGCCGAAATACACATAATCCCTTATCCTTTTTTAGAGGGATTAAGAGGAGATTATGTGTTAATTATTGCGATTTTTGAAGATGAAGATTATGAGGAAAACGACGCATAAAAAGGTGAAATTATGAAAATAAAGGCAATAAGAAAAGATAAAACAGCGGTTAAGTTAGAAAACGATAAATGGTATGAAGTAAGCGATGAAGTTAAGAATTTTTTGGAAAAGGGTAAGGATGTAAAACTTGAAAACAACAAAGTTGTTTTTGTTTTTGATAATGAAAAACAAAAACAGGATAGAGATATGAGAATAACAAAACTCGCACTTTTGAATACAGCAACAGAAATAATAAAGCACTGCGAAAAAACGAATAATTTAGACATTGACAAATTAAGTGAGTTAGTAATTTTAACAGCAGAGAGGTTGGAAAAATGGGTATTAGAGAAATAAAATGTGTTGGTAAGTGTGAATTTTGTGGTGAAGGAGATATAATCATGTTAGAAGATGATTTATTTTTTTATTTTGAATGCACGAATTGTGATGCAGTTATGTATTTTGAAAAAGCAGTAATATATGAATTTGACTTACGAGACATTTATTTAAATAAAAAAAAAGAAGGGTAAAGGAGGTGGGGGAATATGGAAGATGAGATTAATATCAGAATAATTAATATATCTGAAATTTTAAATTACATTGTGTCTTTTGTTGAAAAGAACGATAAAGTTTTTTTATTAGACATTCAAAAAGCATTGTTTGAACACTTTGATCACAAGTTTTCATTAGCAAGCATTAAAAAATATGTTAAACGACTATATAAAAAACAAAAAATATATATTATGCGAGACATAACAACAGACAATAAATGTAAATATATTATTTTATCTAAAAAAGAATTTGAAAAACAAAAAGCGAAGGCAATAAATGAATTTTTGAATGAAAAACCATTCAATCAACATTATCTCTTTTTTTGTAGTTTTGGTTTTCTTGAAAGAGAAGCAGAAGAATTATTTAATGAAACCACATTAAATTTAAAGAATGGCCATAAATCTAATATTAAGGAGGTGTAAATTATGTATGAAACAACAAGGAAGTGTATTTATAAGGCTTTGGGTATATACGATAAAGACGATTGTTGTGCGTATTGTAGTGGCTTTGGTGTTTTCTTTTCTAATGACAGCAAAAGGTATGTAGAATGCGTGTTATACAAAACATTAGCAGAAGCAAAAGAAGACATTAAACACAACACTGCACTTTATAGGTATGTTGAGAGCGAGGGAAAATATGATTTTTTGTTATGGGGTAGGTGATTATATGTCTGATGTGTCAGTGGACGAAATAAGAAGGATGATTTACGAAGTTGAAAGGAAAATATTGAGTTTACAGGCAAATAATCGTTTGAAAAAAAGATATCTTGCGAAAATTAGTTATATGCTTCAAGTTTTAAGACTTATACCATGCAAAAAAAACGTTTTGGAAAATTGGGTTTTGCCAGATGAACGAATTTTGTATTTAAGAGAAACAGAGAAAGGATTAATTTAGAGAAAGAAGAACAAAAAGGGTGATGAGGAATGAAAGACGATAAATTGGATATTAATGACATAACATTAGCACCTAACGATTTAGCAAGAGCATGTTTGGATATGATAATTTATGGATTAACAAAAGACGAAGAGGTTGTTGATAACAAAGAAGATGCATATGATATTGTCTGTGATTTAATAACAGAAATTATTTATGAGATTAAACGACGCATCAAAAGAGCATGTGAGTTTTATTTGAGATACAAAGATAAACCTCAACTATTAAAAGAAGAAAACATAAAATGCGAGTATTCAAAAAAGATTGTAGAAATATCGCAATTGCCATCAGGTGAGTGGATTATATTTTTTGAAGATGGAGATTTTATGGGATATAACGAATGGCTCTTCCGTATGGCTTTTAAAGATGTGTTTGAGGAAGATGTTTTTGAGGATAATGAGAAAGGTGATGAATAATGAATAGTATCGTTGTATGGCATGTTTGTTCAATTAAGAAGTTTTTAAGATATTTAGATGAAGGTATAATTAAAGCACCAGTGAGAGCTTGGACGGACATAAAAGAAGCAGAAAGGTTTTCAAAGCAAACAGGAAGACAAATAGTTCTACGATTAAAGTTTTATGAAAATGATATAAAAAAACTTGAAGGGCATAAAGGGAAAGCAGTATATATTGAAAAAGATTATCCTTTGAAAAAATGGTTGCAAATAGAACATTTTAATGTAAAAATACATATTTAATTTAAAATTGAATAGCAAATATTATATATGGTAAAAAAAAGATTAACAATAAAACCAAAATTTAGGCAAGAGCAGATGTTTTCTATGTTGAATTATTATATCTATAAAGATTATAATCGCATTCTATTAGGCGATAAATCAGATTTAGACGAAGTAAAAGTTATTGAAAAAGAATATAAGGAAAAACTAAAAGAAATAGAAAAAAAGTATGATAAGAAAAGAGTTAAATTAATGAAGAAGTTATTTTTAAGGGCATCAACAGAATTTAAAAAAGCGATCGCAGAATTATCAAAAGTATTTGAAGATATGAAAGAACCAATACAAGAAGGAAGAGTAAAAATAGACACTGATTTTGATAAAAGAGAGATATATATTGATTTAGAAGGCACAGAAGAAGAAATTAATAATTGGTTAAAACTCTCAAAAGCGAAAGCAGTGCTTTTAAAATCATATTCTCCTTTCATCAAAATTTATATTGAATAGTGATATTTATGGCAGAAGCAAAACCAATGTCTGATCACAAAGATTATTTGACTTGGGAAAACGCAAAATTATTTGTTAAACATGCTAAAAACCTGCGAGATAAAACTTTATTTATGTTCTTGTTGTTTTCAGGTCGTCGTGTTTCTTGAGCTGGTGGAAAAGCTCAGG
>CAYRIM010000062.1:0-4843 GCA_964424445.1 uncultured Candidatus Saccharibacteria bacterium
ACTTAAAATCCCCTGGGGGAAACCCCGTGCGGGTTCGAGTCCCGCCTCCGGCATTATATAGTTTATAGTTGCTTAAGATATTCCATTGCAAGTAAGTACCCTTCTATTCCGAGACCACAAATTAATCCATGAGCTGCTCTTGCCGTTAAAAGGTGCTTTCTAAATTCCTCTCTTCTAAAAATTTGTGTAATGTGAACCTCTACAACTATACCTTTAAAAGACCAGAGTGCGTCAAGAATTGCAACTGATGTAGTAGAATAACCCGCTGGATTTATGATAATTCCTTCTGCCCACTCCATGTTTTTATGAATGAAATTTATTATTTCACCTTCGCTATTGGATTGAAATATCTTAACCTCCATATTTAATTCAAGGGCCATTTTTGATATTTCTTCTACAAGGAATTGATAATTTTTTTCTCCATATATTTCAACTTCTCTTTTACCCAGCAGATTAAGATTTGGTCCATTGATAACAAGAACCCTTTTCATATTTCCTCACCTCCCAATTATATATTTATAACACAAGCAGGTTAACATATATTTTCCTGCCTTTGACTAATATTATTTCGTCTATTATCTTTCTATTCAAAACTTTTGGAGTTACGCAAGACGCTATCTCCTTGATTCCATGTGGTGCAAATTTCGCTTTTGAAACCATCGGTGCTTTTATGTACTTTTCAATTTCTTTGTTGTTCTTTCAGATACTTAATGAATTTTCTCATTCCTTCTTTTATTTTTCCCTCAGGCTGTGTTATCGAGAATCTTACAAATCCTTCGCCATACTTCCCAAATATAACACCAGGAGTTATCCAAACTCCGTATTTTTTCAACAAATTGATTATAAAATCTGTGGATTTATTTATTTCATAATTTATCTTGGTCCATACATAAAGTGTGGAATCAGCATCTAAATAATAACAATCAGTCATATCCAAAAAGTCTTTGAGTAATCTTCTTCTTTTTTTATACAAGTGCCTCATTTTAGGCACAAATTTGTCATATATTTCTAATGCTTTTATAGCTGCCCTTTGTATAGGATAAAATACACCTATTTCAGTATTGGTCTTTATAACAGAAAGTGCCTGTAAAATTTTTCTATTGCCACATACCCACCCAATCCTGAAACCTTGCATATTATAAGTTTTTGAAAAGGAGTGAAGCTCTACCGCAATATTCTTTGCACCATCTACTTCAAGAATTGATGGAGGTGGTGAATTTTCAAAGACTTCTGAATATGGATTATCATGAATTAAGATGATGCCCCATTTGCTACAAAAATTAACAATCTCAGAAAAAAATTCCTTTTCTGCCCTTTTTCCCGTAGGGTTATTTGGGTAATTTAATATCATTGCTTTTGTTTTTCTCAGAATACTTGGTTTAAGAACTTCAAGATCTGGTAAAAAATCATTTTTGCAGTCTAATGGAACATCAACTGAAAATGCACCCACAAATTTTACTGAAACTCTATAAGTTGGATAATAAGGATTAGGAACAATTACATAATCACCTTTATCGCATAGTGCAAGTAAAAGTTGCAAAATTGCATTTTTTGTTCCCCTCATAGTTATAACTTCTCTCTCAGGGTCAAGTTCTACATTAAACCTTCGGCTCATCCACTCGGAGATTTTCTCTTTCAACCTCATAATCCCTAAGTATGGTGGATATTTATGAAAATCTTTTTCTAAGAGAGCCTTTTTGAGTTCTTCTATTACCTCATAAGGAGGGGGTAAATCTGGATCACCACTGGCTAAATTTATAATATCATTTAAACTACTGCACAATGGTACAATATTTGAAAAGAAATATGGAGATATATCTTCAATTCTTTTTGAAAATTTCATATTCTTGCCCTTTAATTCAATTCTTTAAATGCTTCTCTAACAAATACGCCTTAATAAACTTCACATCCAGCTCCTTGTATTTAAAAAGCCCTGGCCTTTTGATTAAAAACATACCTATTTCCCTACCCTTTCTCTTCTTATCCAACCATAAATAACTATCTTTATTGTAAGCCCACTCAAGTTTTCCTACAATGTCTTCTATCTTCTTGTATAGTTCTTGGAAGTCCTCATAAAAATCTCTATCTGCGATTTTTAATTTTTTAGATATTTCTATCTCCTCTTTCAAGCCCATTAGAACTGCTCTCCCATGTGATATTTCATATCCAGAAGAAGCTTCAATTACATGACCTACAGTATGACCTAAATTTAAAATCTTTCTTTTTCTTTTCAATTCGAAGGGGTCTTCTTTAACAACTTTTAGTTTTAGTTTGGCTATTAATGGAATCCATTTTAAATAAGTCTCTAAATTCGGTGAAAGCATCGTTTCAATTTCCCTTCTCAGGGAAGTGTATACTCCTTGATCTAAAAGAGCTGTTTTCACTATCTCTGCAAATCCATTAATTATTTCCTGAAATTCCAAAGTTATAAATAGTCTTGGGTCGGAGAAAACCATCTCCGGAAACCTGAAAGTTCCTATCACATTCTTTGCGGAAAAATTAAGTGCATTTTTCCCACCAAGATGTGCATCAACTGCTGCAAGAAGCGTGGTAGGAACTAAAGCTAACTTGGTTCCCCTCATAAACACAGAACTTACAAAACCTGCAAGATCACCTATAACTCCACCGCCAACTCCTAAGATTAAAGAACTTCTATCTGCTTTTTTATCTATTAAAATTTTTAGAATTTTTTTAAAACATTCAATGGATTTTGCTAATTCACCCTCAGGGGCTAAAATTATCTCAAATGAGGAAGTGTCGTAAAAATAAGAAATTAATTTTTTTATTTTTTCATGTGTAATTAAAAACACTTTATGATTTTTGTCTTCAAGCATTTTAAAAAATGTTTGAACATTTCCTAAATAAAAGCTATGGGGCTTCTCTGAAATTTTTTTATGAAGATTAAACTTGAGTTTTGAAAGAATTTGGAGTGCAACTTCCTGAGGAGTTTTATTACCATCAACTTTAAACTTCACCTTTTCATAAAAGGGTTTTCTACTTTCATAAAGTTTTTTAATATCTTCTAAATTTTTTAGAACTGGTCTAACAAAACTTTTTTTGATTCTACTTTCAAGCTTTTCTAAGTCAGTTTCAATATAAAATGAATAGTTTTCCCTCTTGGTAATAAAATTGAGTATATCTCTATTTAAAATACTCCCCCCTCCCAAGGCTATCACACAGTTTTCTTTTTCCTTTACTGTTGAAAACAATTCTCTTTCAAATTCCCGGAATTTTCTCTCTCCATGTTTAGAAAATATCTCCTCGATTTTTATTCCCTTTTCTCTTTCTATAATATTATCAAGATCATAAAATTCCAATTTAAGAAAGGTTGCAAGCTCTTTTCCAACAGTTGTTTTGCCGCAGCCGGGCATTCCGCAAAGGAAAATCCTTTTTATATCCATTTTAACCTCTCCATGTATCTTTCGTAGCTTCTCCTTATTTCATAAAAGTTATCCCCTCCAAACTTTTCAAGAATTGCATCGCATAATACAAGTCCAAGGAATACTTCACCAATAACTGATATCGCAGGAACAACACAAATATCACTTCTAATATACTTAGTTTCTTCTGGTATCCCCTTTTTTAAATTAAAAGATTTAACAGATTTTAATTGTGTGGGTATCGGCTTTACAAAAAGTCTTATTTTTATAGGCATACCGTTGGTCATGCCCCCCTCTACCCCTCCCTGATAATTTGTTTTTCTTGATATTTTCCCATTCTCCACTGAAAATTCGTCCACACTCTCCTTTCCAAAGTATTTTGAAATTTTTATTGCATCACCTATCTCTACTCCTTTAACAGAAGGAATTGATAACATGACTCCAGCAATTTTTGAATCTATCCTCTTTTCCCAATGAATATAAGAACCCAAGCCTGGTGGAACACCAAAGGCATATATACAAACAGCTCCTCCCAGTGTTTCTTTTCTTTCATGTGCTTCTTCTAATATTCTTTCAGCTTCTTTATCTTTTTCCCGCTCTATAAAATAAAAATCAGAACTATTTCTAATTCCTTCTATTCTATTATCATATTCTAAAATTACCTTTTCATCTACTTCCATGTTTCCTATCCTTTCGGTGAAACCCAGAAGTTTTATACCCAGAGAAATTGGAAGTTCTGAAGAAATACCAGCCAAGCAGGTCCTTATAGCAGTTTCCCTTGCCGATGCCCTTTCTATAACAGGCCTTATGTCTTCATGCTGATATTTCAAGAACCCTGAGAAATCTGCATGTCCTGGCCTCGGGGTATAAATCGGGTCAGCAGGCTTCTCTTTGGAGTGATTTTTAATCTCGCATGCAATAGGCGAACCTGTGGTAACACCCTTCTCAACTCCTGAAATTATTTGGAATTCGTCTTTTTCAATCATTTGTCTATTACTTCGTCCTTTAAAAACTCTCCGCCTTTTTAAATAATTTTTCACCCTTGCAAGATCTACCCTTAAATTTGAGGGTAACCCTTCAAGGATTCCTGTAAGTTTTTCCCCATGAGAGTCACCAGCAGTGTAAAGTCTGAGCATACTAAGCATCATCATTAGCCTCCATTACTTCATGAAAACATTCTTTGAAACACTCCTCGTCAAAATCATGGAACCATATTTTCCCAGCACCTATAGCTTGATACAAAAGCATTTTCCTTCCATCAATTCCTTCAAGCCCAAACTTACCGCCGGTTTTTAAAAAGGGAGAAGCTTTACTATATTGAAGATCTATTAAGAATGCTCTTTTGACTTGACTAAAATCTATAGGTGGTAATTCACCTTTCCATCCACAAGGTGTGGCATTTACTATAACTGTAGCGCTACGGAGAAGTTGTTCCGTTTCTTTATCTTCGTATTTCACAATTC
>CAYRIM010000063.1:0-4708 GCA_964424445.1 uncultured Candidatus Saccharibacteria bacterium
ATCTTTCGGCTGCGCTCCTACTAATTGATCTATTATCTTACCACCTTTGAATATCAACATAGTGGGTATGCTCATTATTTTATAACGTCCAGCTATAACTGGGTTCTCATCAACATTCATTTTTGCAATATAAACATCTGCTCCCATTTCTTTTGCTACTTCTTCTATTATGGGTCCCAACATTTTACAAGGGCCACACCATGGAGCCCAAAAATCCACTAAGCAAACTTTATTATTATTGACAACTTCCTTGTCAAAAGAATAATCATCGACTTCAAAAAGAGTGTCTTTTTCTTTCTCCATAATTTATCTATTTATTTATAATTCAAATCTAACATATACATTATATATTCTCTGAAATTATTTTCAAATGCTTTTTTGAGAAAAACCATAAAAAAAAGACTCAAAAAAGTCTGTAAAACAAAAAATGTTTGTGAAGTTATTTATTTTTTACTTTCCATCCTCATCACATCCCTAAAAGCAACTAATCCAATTTTTATATGCTCCTCGCTTGGATTCCTCACCACTATAGATTGGAAGAGAAAAACCGGCTTAACGAAAATCTTGAATAGTATACTTTTGGGTCTCGAAACCAAGAATCGGACAAACTCATAAGATAGAGAAAAAGATATAAAGAGTAGACCAAGAGATGTAATAAAATTAAGAAAAAAATTATAATTTTTCCAGTTGAAAAGGACCAAAAGAATGGCTAAAAAGATTAAGCTCCAGAAGGCAATTATAGATCCACACCTAGGATGAATGGTGCTTTCTTTTTTTATACTATCAATAGTTAGTTTTTCTCCTTTTTCGTAAGCATTTATGATCTTATGTTCTGCTCCGTGATATGCAAAAACCTCTAGTTCTTTTCTATTACTCACAGCCACTAAAGCAAACAAAATCAAGAAGAATATTATATAAGTAAAAGTAAAAATAAAATTATAGATAAAAAGATCCATATCAGCCGTAGGCCACCCCCTCAACTTTAGAAACATGTAATCAAAAAATCCCACAAATAATATTATATAAATAAAATATAATATATATTGATATCCCCTTATATATAGCCTTTTGTGCCTTGGTTCTCTTTTTAGTTCTTTCTTTATGAGTTTTCGTTTGTGAAAAAGTATACGAAAATAAAGAAACAAAGTTTCAATAAAAAGCACTATCCCCCTTATAAAGAACAACGATAGAAACTCTGGTTTCTTTTTCATTCTCTTTAGCTTAAAAGAAACCCTCTCTATATCTCCTTCCTCGCTTCTCATCGCTATTGACATAAAATTGGGTGTTCTCATCATTATTCCATTGGCAAAACCCATTCCTCCTACAGGAATAATCTTCCTAACCCTTCGACGAAGAAGGGTTGTCTTCTTTTTTGAAACCTTTTTTCTTTTAACAACTTTTTTCTCTTCAACTTTCTTTTTTACAACCTTTTTCTTCTTCTGATTTTTTGATTTCTTGATTTCTTGTTTTTTTGATCCCCTTTTTGGCATAGAAAAAACCCTCCTTTATCTCGACTTGTACTGAGTATAACCGAAGTAGCAAAGTCGAGAGATCGTTTCCCTCTATATATAATACCACAATATATTTTTTTGACTATTACTATCTTTTCAAGATAGAAAAAACCTTCGCTTCTTATTTCAAAATCTTTTTTTGATTTTTTTCTATAATCTTTTTCATTTCCAAGGCACCTATATCTTGGCTATTCTTCGACTCTGAAATAAGAGTTGGGCACATATTATACTCCAGAATCAATTCTGCAAAAGGTTTGAATTTTGGATAAAATTCTTTCTCGGTCACTGCTCTATGAACTTTTTCACCCTTTTCTGTATATTCTATTGGATAGTAATGACAATGAAGTTTTTTCAATATTCTCTTTCCCAGTCTTTTTTCTATTTTCAGAAGAACTCTCCTGATATCTTCTTTTGTTTTTAGGCTACCCCCCTCTCTAGCATGAATATGACCGAAATCTATACAAGGATCACAATCTGTTTTTTCGCAAATAGTGAGAACCTGATCGAGGCTTCCCAACTGCGATTTCTTCCCCATAGTCTCGGGTAGTATTTTTATATCTTTCGGCTTATCTTTTTCTATTATCTTCAAATTCTTAATCAATTTTTCTACATTATCTCCAAAACCAGGATGAAAAACTATTTTCTTGCAATTCATAAGCTTAGCAAGTTTAATAGTTTTTTTCATTTCATTGATAGAATTTTTTACTACTTCTTTCTTCTCACTAGTAAGAACTATATAATAAGCAGCATGAATAGATATTGCTATATCTAGCTCCTTGGCCCTTTTACCAAATTCAATAGCATCTTCTTCTTTCATCCTAGCTCCATAAGTCATCATCCTTTCATAAGCATTGAGACCAATAGAATCTATCCAATCCAGAGCCAGCATTCTGTCTTTGCCGAATTTGGATTTAAAAAAATTGGGAGGATTCCCAGATGTACCAAATCGAATTTTTGTTTTCATAAATCAATATTTATATATAAAAATGAAAACATCTCGAGTTTGCCGAGAGACTATTCACTAGATTAATTCTATCACAGCCCAACCAAAAAAGAAGACTTATACTGTCTTCTTTTTAAATTTAATTACAGAGTTAACTCTGTAATTAAATTATTATAAAAAATAAATAAATTATTGCCCCCAGAACAGCCATTACCATAAGAGAAATCATTATTTTCGGAATTGTTGAGCCATACCAATAATCTAAATAATTTCCTCTTTTGTCATAATATGGTTTCACTAAATCTTAGAAACTACGAGTAAGATTTTTCTCTATATCTATTATTAGCTCTCGATATTCTCTAATGTTTTTCTGAAAAATATGAGAGATCCATAACACAGCAATAAAAACCACAAACAAGACCATTAGTAAGATATACCTATTTGTCATAGTGCCAAGCTTTCCTATAAAAATATAGATTAAAGCAAACTGTAATAAAAAACCATAATAAATCGTTAACCACTGTTGATTCTTCGCTATTCGCAGATCCTCTATAGTAGATTTCCATTCTAGCCGACACTCCTCAAAAAACCTATTCTTATCATCCTCACTTTCTTCTTTTTCAGAATTTTCAGATTTTGCTTCTTCCTTTTTGCTAGTTTCAACCTCTTCTTTAGATCTTGATGAGAAAAGCCTAAAACAAAATAAGCGAGTCACAAAACTTCTTGTTGTTTTTTTGGTTTCCATAATATTCCTCCGTTCTAATTTTTTAAAGTACCCTCTCTTTATCTTATTTAATGAAAAAACCAAATCCCTCCGACTTGGTTTTTGTTTTTATTTTTTTTATTTGTTTTGTATTAGAATGAGTCTTGTTTTTCCCGAAATTCAACAAAATCTTTTAATACATCTTTTTGGTTGAACGCAAAATTACGTTTGAAAATATCTGGACTATCTGTATTGAACCACTTATAGTCAGAAAGTTCGTGGCTGAGTTTTATATCTCCTTCTATTTCTCCATAGAAATATATCGCCCTAGAAATATGATTTTCAGATAGTTTCATAAAATAAGATTTGAAATATTTGAACCACTTAATTTTACAACCCAACTCTTCTTTGATCTCTCTGTGAAGCGCTTCTTCAATCCCCTCATCAAACTCAGGACCACCACCAGGAATTGACCAAGCGTCTTTATATCCATGCTCCCCTTCAGTTCTTTTGCAAAGAAGGATTTGATAATCTTTATTGATCACAATTAAATCTACAGGATTTGAAACTCTCATGATGTTATTAAAAAATATTTATATATTATGTGGTATTCTTACCACCCTTTCTACCGGAAAAAGGTCGCCCTTTTCTCACCCTTAAACAGGCCTACCCTCCGAAGTCTTGACGAAGGAGGGTCGATTTACACGATTTCATTCAAATGCCGGGGAGAGGACTCGAACTCTCACGGGTGTTACCCCACATGGTCCTAAGCCATGCGCGTCTGCCTGCCGGCAGGTAGGTCTGCCAACTTCTTCAAATATTCTTTTCCGATTCCTGATTTTAAATATTTTTCTCTTTTTCTTGATTCAGCTCTTGTGTTGCATTCTTCAACTAAAATCAATCTAAAAGGACTGTATGGTGCTGTAGTCTTTTCTTTTTTGTTTTGGTGTTGGTTGAATCTTCTTTTTATATTATTTGTCAAACCAACATAAATATAGTTTCTTTCTATACTTTTTATAGCATAAACAAAATATGGCATTTTAATGGGGATGGAGAGACTCGAACTCTCACGGGTGTTACCCCACATGGTCCTAAGCCATGCGCGTCTGCCAATTCCGCCACATCCCCAGATATTTAAATATTCTATAAGTTTTTAAAAAGACATAAAGCAAAATAAAGTGATAAGCCATGCGCGCCTGCCTGCCGGCAGGCAGGTCTGCCAATGTAGTTTACCTACCGTAGGTAGACCACCCGGGCATATTTATAGCTATATTTTTTCAATCTACACTAATCAAGTCCTTTATTCCCTCAAACAAACTATCTCCAATTCCCTTTACTTTCTTTATATCATCTATAATTATAAAATCTCCATTTGCTTCTCTCCAATCAATAATATTCTGTGCTGTCACTGGTCCTATCTTGGGAAGAGCATCTAACTCAGTTAGTGTTGCTGTATTAATGTTAATCTTACCTGATGAATTTTGATCTTCCGATTTACTATTTGCCTGATTGCTCGAAGACTCATCAGAATATGTTTGGTTCGCTTCACCA
>CAYRIM010000064.1:0-4620 GCA_964424445.1 uncultured Candidatus Saccharibacteria bacterium
AACCTGAACTGGTACGACAATGACTGGAATGACAACTACCGCTTCTTGGTTCGCCGCAAGTCTTTTTATTCTCCCGTTGCTTTGGGAGTTTCTTTTTCAAAAAAGCTTTCTCCACCCACCGAGCATTTTGCCGATTTCATTTAATGGTTCGGAGATCCTAATATATTTTTTGTTATCTAGTGCTTTTATATTCCAGGAGATCTGCAGAAAAAATTTTAGAAGGTCAAGTTTAGCTATAGCTTTTTCTATCAAAGGCAACTTCTCATTTTTTGCAGTATATTTAGCGAGAAAAGTTAATTCCAATATTTCTGTAAAAAGATTATCAATTTTTAATCCCAGAGAATATCTAGAGAGTCGGGGAAAATGCTGTAGGAATTCATGCCACATCTTGTAGCTTTCCACAGCTTTCTGCAAAATAGGCAGGTTTTCGAACCCGTCGGGGGGGGGGTGACCTAAAAGACATATGAAGAAAAAATTACTAATAGATCATAATAATATTATTTCGGTAGATAATTTATTATGTGCATGGAAAGAATTTTTACCGGGAAAAAAGTCCAAAAAAGATGTTATAGAATTTTCCATGCATCTTATGGATAATATTTTACAGCTTCACGATGATCTTGCCAATAAAACTTACCATCATGGCGGATACAGGGATTTTTATATTACTGATCCAAAACTGCGCCATATTCACAAAGCTAGTGTCCGCGACCGCCTTCTTCATCATGCTGTTTACAGGCAATTATATCCTTTTTTCGCAAAAACCTTTATTGCTGATTCATATTCCTGCCAGACTGGCAAAGGCACTCACAAAGCAGTCGAAAAATTTAAAAAAATGACTTACAAGGTTAGTAAGAATAACACTAAGACCTGCTGGGTCTTGAAATGTGACATCAAAAGATTTTTTGACAGCATTGATCATATAATTTTGATTAATATTTTGGAGAAATATATTTCTGATCATAATATTATTAATCTTTTAAAAGGAATAGTTAATAGTTTTGAAGTTTCTCCAAGTAAGGGATTGCCATTAGGCAACCTAACGTCACAGCTTTTTGTAAATATTTATATGAACGAGTTTGACCAGTTTGTGAAACATAAACTTAAAGCAAAACACTATATCAGGTATGCAGATGATTTTTTAGTTATCAACAGAGATAAAGCACATCTTGTTTTTATGGTGAAAGAAGTACAGAATTTTCTTCAACAGAGACTGGAGCTGGTAATGCGTCCAGAAAAGATATTTATTCAGACCATTAATTCAGGTGTAGATTTTCTAGGTTGGATTAATTTCTTTGATCATAGAATTTTAAGGACTAAAACAAAAAGAAGAATGACAAAAAAAATAAAAAAGCCTATTAATGATCAATCTCTACAGTCTTATCTAGGGTTTTTGAAACACGGAGATACATTTTATTTACGAAAGAGATTACTAAACAATAAATGGTTATTGGGAGAAGAATAAAAAAATAAACAAAACAGTTGAAAGATTGTTTTTTTTCTGTTAAAATAGTCAAGAAATATTAAATAATCCTTTTTCCCTCTGTTTCTCGACCTTGTTCGAGATTAACAGTCGGGACTAATGGCCATAAAAGGAGCCCCTTGGTTACACTCGGGGTAAACATAATGAAAAAATATGAACTATGCTTTATTGTGAATGGAAGCAATACAGAAGATAAAGCAAAAGATATTGCTAAGGAAGTAGAAAAAACAACGGTAGAACAAGGAGCAAAAATAGAAAAAACCTTCTTTTGGGGCAAGAGAAAACTTGCCTATCCTATCCAAAAGGAAAATTTTGGTTATTATTTTTTATTGGTTTTTGAATCTAACTCTGAAACTATCAAAAAGATAACAAAAGACTTAAATTTGAGTGGAAAAGTCGTTCGTTATTTGATTACCGAATTTTTGGAGGAAACATCTTTTTGGGAAGAAGAGAAAGAAGGTGGGGGCAAGAGGAAAGAATTTTTGTTAAAAGAAAAGGAGAGGGAAAAAGCGAGAAAGGAGCCAAAAAGAAAAGAAGAAAAAGAAGAAAAGAAAGAAACTACCGCTAAAGCAGAAAAGGAAGAAGAGATTAGTAAAAAAGAAGAAAAATCTAGCAAAGAAGAGGATGCAAAAGAGAATGAGAAGAAAACGGAAGATATAAAAGAAAAAGTAAACGATCAAGATAGAGAAAAGGAACTAGAGGAGAAGTTAGCAGAACTTTTGAAAGAAGAATAAATGAGGAGGGAAGTCGCTTTAGTATAGTTATCAATTAAATTATCTTTGTTTATTTCAAACGAAGATAAGGGAGGTAAAAATGTTGAGTTTAAACAGAGCACAAATAATTGGGAATCTTACTCGCGATCCGGAACTTCGGTATACTCCTAATGGTCAAGCAGTGGCTTCTTTTGGTGTGGCGACAAATAGAGTATATGTAGATCAAAGTGGAGAGAAAAAAGAAACAGTAGAATTTCACGATGTAGTCACTTGGGCAAAATTAGCAGAAATATGTAACCAGCTTTTATCAAAAGGCAGAAAGGTTTATGTAGAGGGGAGATTACAGACTAGAAGATGGGAAGGTCAGGACGGAGTAAATAGGCAGAAAACAGAGATCGTAGCTGAGAACGTTTTAGTTTTGGATAGGCCCAAAGAATGGGGCCCTCCGGGAAGCTCTCCTTCTAGTGGCTCTCCAAATGAGTCACCATCACCAGCATCAGAGGAAGCTCCTTCATCAAATTCGAGTTCATCTGCTGACGAGAAGGTAAGTCCCGAGGATATTCCCTTCTAGTAGAATAAAATCAGTTTAAAAAATAGAAAGAAAAAAGTAATATTTAACTATTATTGTTTTTGTTTTGTGTTTATAAAAATTATTAATTTGTAATTAATCCAATGAAACAGAAAGTATGTAATTTTTGCTCCAAGGGTATAGGTGAGATAGACTATAAGCAAGTAGAACAACTGAAAAGGTTTACTTCTCTTTTTGGCAAAATAGAAACCAGAAGAAGAACTGGTTGCTGTGCTTATCATCAAAGACATCTTGCTCAGGCTATAAAAAAAGCAAGACATCTGGCGCTTTTACCTTTTACCAATAGGTAAGCATGAGGAAATAATATGAATATAACAGATCTGAAACCAGGTGTTCGAATAGAATATAAGAACGATCCTTACGAGGTTATCACCTCGTCTTTTTCACGTTCCAGTCAAAGTCAAGGATTTATGAGCACAAAATTGAGAAATCTTATTACTGGTTCCGTATTAGATGTTACTTTTCGAGAGAAAGACAAAGTTGAACCTATAGATATTGAAAAAAAAGAAGCCCAGTTTCTATATGGGGAAAGTAATAAATTCTTCTTTATGGACAATAATACATTTGAACAATTTGAGTTAGGTGAATCAGTGATAGGAAGAAAAAGAAATTTTTTGAAAGAAAATATGGATGTAGAATTAATTCTATATAAAGACAAACCAATAAATATTGATATACCAAATAAGGTGGTTTTGAAAGTCATTGATACGGAACCAGTTATAAAAGGAGCAACGGCTTCTGATGTGAAAAAACCTGCTGTACTTGAAACTGGATATAAACTTCAGGTTCCCGTCTTTATAAATAAAGGAGACAATATTAGAGTAAATACTGAGAGAGGGGATTATATAGAAAGAGCTTAGGTATAAATCAGGAATTGAGAATTAGAAATAAATCCGCCCAGAGAAAGCGGATTTTTTTGATAGTTTGGTTATTTTGTGGTATAATCATAACATGAGAAAACGTCTTGATATACTAATGTTTGATAGAAAAATGGTTGACAGCCGCGAAAAGGCTCAAAGATTAATTATGGTCGGATCTGTTTTGGTTGGTGGCAAAATGGTTGATAAAGCGGGAAGTAAATTTGATGAGGATATTGGAATAGAGGTTTTGAAAAAATCGGAGTATGTTGGGAGGGGTGCGGAAAAATTAAAAAGTGCAGTCCAAGCTTTCAAAATTGATTTTAAAGACAAAGTGATTGCTGATATAGGGGCTTCTACCGGAGGGTTCACCGATTTTGCTCTTAAGAGCGGAGCTTTGAAAGTTTATGCGATAGATGTGGGAAGAGGACAGCTTGATTGGAGATTGAGAAAAGATCCCAGAGTTGTAGTGATGGAAAAGGTTAATGCTAGATATCTGAATAGTCTGCCGGAGAAGATAGATGTTTTTTTGGTTGATGTGTCATTTATTTCATTAAAGAATATTTTACCGGCAATCAGAAGAATCATATCTTATAATAAATACCCAAGCTCCGATATTGAGGTTGGAGCTAGCGCAATAAAGATTGTTGTTTTGTTTAAGCCGCAGTTTGAGGCAGGAAAAAAGATAGCCGATAAAGCAAGGGGTGTGATAAAAGATTCGAATGTCCACAAGGAATTACTTGATGATTTTAGAAAATGGCTTAAGCAAAATAACTTTGAAATATTAGAAGAATGCGAATCCCCTATTTTGGGGGACAAGGGAAACAAAGAATTTTTCTTCTATTTAGGGTTGGAGAATTAGATCCTGATAAATTTTACCTTTGTCTCTTACTGCAAAACGAACCACGTTCTGTTATTGCATTGCGGCTTACGGCGAATGGCACAGGACCATTGTATAAATATTAAGAAGTGTTATGT
>CAYRIM010000065.1:0-4542 GCA_964424445.1 uncultured Candidatus Saccharibacteria bacterium
ATTTCTGACAGGGGTTTTTTTATGTCTTCCTCAGGAAAAAGAACGTTTACTTTCAGAGTAGGGTCATAGTCTGTAAAGGTAGCTATATAAAGTTTTTTAAATTTTCTTGCTTTGAATCCTCCAAATCTTTTGTTTTCCAAAGCTTTTACTAGCTGTCTTGCTCTGTCTGGACGATAATTAAAAAACATTATAGCATCTCCATCTGACAGGGGTCCTACTGCCTTTCCTTTCTCGTCTACTATTACTGTGGGATCTACGAATTCATCGGTTTTATTCTGAGCATATGCTATATTTATAGCTTGTTTCGCGTTTTGAGCTTGATCTTTTGATTTTCCTATTATAGCTTCATAAGCTTTTTTTGTTCTATCCCAGTTTTTGTTTCTGTCCATACCAAAATACCTTCCGGATACACTTGCAATCTTAGCATTCAGATCCAGTTCTTTTATTCTCTTTTCTAGGTCTAGTATATAATTTTCTGCTGCTACCGGAGGAGTATCTCTACCGTCAGTAAAAATGTGAAAAAATATTTTTTTTACATTATTCTCCTTGCACCAAGACAAAAGAAAGGGTATATGATCAACATGTGAGTGTACTCCACCAGAACTCAAAAGACCCATAAAATGTAGAGCGCCCTTAGTTTTTCTTATATGTTTCAGGAGGTCTCTTGTAACTTCGTTTTTTTGAAGATCTCCTCTTTCTAGCGCTCTAGTAACTCGAAGAAAAGGCTGGTAGTTTATTCTTCCTGATCCTATATTGAGATGTCCTACTTCACTGTTGCCGAATTCGCCAAAAGGCAAACCAGCCTCATTTCCTGATGTATGAAGAAGAGCTTTTGGAAAATGTCTTTGTAGAGCGTCTAGGCTTTTTGTTCTGGCTTTGTATACGGCATTACCTTCTTTTATTGGAGAGATGCCAAAACCATCCAATATCATTAAAACCAAAGGGTAGGGAGTTTCTTTCGCTTTATTTATTTCTTTTTTTCTTGATGAAAAGGGAAAAATGAACATTTTTTATTTTTATTTATATTTGTTTTGTATTTTATTTATAACAATAAAGAGTAGAAAAAACAATATTATTTTCTTTTGTATTTTTCAAAAACAGAAAGAAAAGCCATTTTTTTCTTTAATTTATTTTTTACTTTGTGAAATTTTCCTTCAGGAATAGTTACTATATCGTTCTCTTTGAAATCGTAAATTTTTTTTTCTATTTCTATTTCTCCTTTTCCTTCCAGGCAAATATAAACTTCGTCGATATTTTTATGACTATGTCCTCTCGTCTCCTGTTCTGGTTTCATTATGGTCATGGAGACAACGAGGTCCTTCATACAATAATCATAAATATCATACCTCTTATTGCTCTTTACTAATTTTGCTACTTTCTTGAAATCATTAATGGTTGTTTTCATGTTTCGCTTTATTTTTTTATAATTTTATTATAATATATTATAAGTATATTTCATAGAATTTATTTTTATATATTTATGAAAAAAAGGATTGGAAAATTGATCAGAAAACCTATCTTCTATATTTTTGCAATAGTAATTATTATATTGTTAATATATTTTTATTCCAAGGGATCAGATAAAGAAAAATACGACTTTACTTATGTGGAAAGGCAGAATGAAATAGTAGAAGAAGTTAATGCTACTGGGAGGATAAAGCCTTCCGAAAGCGTTGATCTTACTTTTGATATTAGTGGAAGGGTAGCGGGGGTTTATGTAGGGGTGGGGGATATAGTGGAAGCAGGACAAACACTGGTAAAAATAGACAATAGCGATTTATCTGCACAACTCTTGCAAGCTACAGCGGGAGTGGAAAGTGCAAAAGCAGCGCTAGATATTCAAGTAGCAAAGCTGGAAGAAATGAAATCTGGTACTAGAGCAGAAGAGATAGAAATTACCAGGACTAGTGTAGACAATGCTGAGAGGAGAGTTGTTGATGCTGAAATAAATTTGGAAAATGCCAACAATAAGGCGGAGGCAGATATAAATAATTTATATAAGACGGCTCTTTCTACTATAACAAAATCAGTCGATGTTGCTTTGGGCGCTTTGTATACTATTACTGATATCCAATATGACAATTTTAATTCTTATGATCAGGACAGTATAGGACTTGCTGGTGCGAAAGCGGATGCTGTTTACTATCTTCTTGGCGCTTCCAATGGCGGTAGAGTGGGTAATAGTTATTTATCAGAACTTGATGGCGGCGCCAAAGGAACAGTAGAGGAAGCGAAGGAAAATATAACAGCTGAGAATGTTGAAGAAGCTGTTTCTCAAGTAAAGAGCGCTCTGGAAAAAGTTCAGGTTGCCCTCAATGCTATTCCTATAAATTACAAGATAGATAGTACGGAAATAAGTTCTGTAAATCTAGAAAAAACCAACATGGGTAATGAGCTCATTACTGTGACTGGCAGTGAGCAATCTATAGCTGTGCAGAAAAGCTTGAATCAAAGTTTGATATCTACTGCTACTTCTCAGCTTAACGATGCGAGTAATGCTTTAGCTTTAGCTAAAAATGAATTTTCTTTGGCTGAAGCGGGCTCTACTCCCCAGCAGATAAAAGCTCAAGAAGCTTATGTGAGACAAGCAGAAGCTAATATATCTTCTAGTAATGCTCAGGTTGCTAGTATTCAAGCGAAGATAGCCAAAACGATATTAAGATCTCCCATAAAAGGTATTGTTAGTAGACAGGATGCAAAAGTAGGAGAGATAGTATCTATGGGTATTAGTGATATTTCTCCTTTGGTTTCTATTATTTCAGAATCTGATTTTGAAATAGAAGTAAATATTTCAGAGGCAGATATTGTGGATGTTGAGATTTCTGATCCTTGTGAAATAATACTAGATGCCTTACCCGAGGAAACACTTGCGGGACATGTTGTATTTGTCGATCCAGCTCAGCAACTTGTGGGGGGAGTTATATATTACAAAGTAAGGGTGGGACTAGACGAGATGAGGGAAAAGATAAAATCAGGCATGACGGCTGATGTTACTATTATTACCGATTATAAAGAAGGAGTTTTGACTGTTCCTAGAAGAGCAGTAGTGGAAAGGAATGGAGATAATTTTATAAGAGTTTTGGAATGGGGTGTCGTAAAGGAAATAAAGGTTGAGACAGGCATCGAAGGAGTTGGTGGGGGAGTTGAGATTATTTCAGGAGTGGAGGAGGGGGATAAGGTTATTACGTTTATTAGGAAGTAGGATATTAGAATATTGGGAAATTGGGTTATTAGCATTATGATTATGGAAAAATTTATAGAAGTAAAAAATCTTACAAAAACATATGGTGATGGCGTGAAAACTCGAGCTTTAGCTGGGGTTTCTTTTGAAATAGAGGAAGGAGAGTTTGTAGCTATAATGGGTCCAAGTGGATCTGGCAAATCTACCTTGATGCATATAATGGGTTATTTGGATAGACCTACTTCGGGTACTTATGAGTTCAAAGGCAAGAGAATTGACGAATTGGATGATGACGAACTAGCTGAAACAAGAAATGAAGAAATGGGTTTTGTTTTTCAGGCTTTCAATCTTCTTCGTCGTGCTACTGTGTATGAAAATATAAAATTACCCTTGGTTTACAGTAAGATAAAAGATTCAAAAGAACAAAAAAAATTGATAGAAAAAGCGGCAAGAGCAGTGGGGCTAGAACACAGACTGAACCATCTTTCCAACCAACTTTCTGGCGGTGAGCAAGAAAGAGTTGCTACGGCCAGAGCCGTAGTGCTTTCTCCCTCCGTTATCTTTGCTGATGAACCAACTGGAAATTTGGATAGTAAATCGGGACAACAGGTTATGGATATTTTTCAAAAACTAAACGACAAAGGACACACGGTTATATTGGTTACTCATGAAGATCATACTGCAAGACATGCAAAAAGAATTATAAAACTTAGAGATGGTGAAATAGTTTCCGATAGAGAGGTTAGGGAAAGGGTGTATGCAAAAGACGGAGAGCTAAAAAAATAGTGTTTTTTGGATTATTGAAGTTCTTGGGACAAAAAAATAAATAATTGTTATGAATATTCTTGAGACCATAAAAATTTCCTACAAAGCTGTTATGACCAATAAGCTTCGTTCGGGTCTTACAACCCTAGGTGTTATTATTGGTATTTCCTCTGTTATTATAATGATTTCCTTGGGGCAGGGAGCGGAAAGTTTGATAATCAGTCAAGTTTCTTCTATGGGTTCAAATAGTATTTTTATTGAGCCTGGCGCCTATGATCCTCAGGCCGGTATGGATATGATGCAGAGTACGATGGAAACAATGGAAATAACCACTCTAAGTTATGAAGACGCACTAGAGATTGCTAAGGATCCATTAGTGGAAATGGTGTCAGCGGCTACCTATGGGGTTGGCAGAGTAGTACGTGGTAATATTGATGAAAAATATACGTATATGGGTGTTACGCCAGAATACAATGTTATAAATGATAATTATACTATTATGGGAAGAGATATAGATCAAAATGATGTAAGAAGTGTGAGCAGGGTTGCTGTTTTGGGCTACAAGGCCTGGCAGGATCTTTTTGATGGAGAGGATC
>CAYRIM010000066.1:0-4467 GCA_964424445.1 uncultured Candidatus Saccharibacteria bacterium
GCAAATCTCCAACAGCAATTCTCTCAATAAGGGCGATTTATTAATAACCTACCACACATCAGGACTGTCATTAGAGATATTCTTACAAAGAAAATATGTCAAGAAGTATCTGAAAAATAAAAAAGTAGAAGCAATAAAGGATAGAGCTACTGTAGACCGAGTATTGAATGCTCTCAACATAGTGAGGAATTATTCCTTGGCATATACACTAAATTTTTATGTAATTCTCAGAGATTTGTTTGAAAAAGAATTCAAAAGAAAAAATATTGTCGAATTCATTTTGTATGCTCCACATAATATGATCTCCAAAAAGGGGGACAACTACCTATACCACCACAACGCAATCAGTCTCAAAAACAAGCTAAATTTTATAGCAGGTAATTATAATTTTGATTCCTTGATTGTTGCAAAAGGGGACAATTCTGAAAGATTCATTGATTCAGCGGATCACGGCATTGCTAGATTTGTTTCATTAAATGAGTCAGACCTTACTGGCGATAAAATTAAGAGGATTTTAGTAAAGAATGGTAAAATAACAGAAACTTCTATTAAAAAATATTCCGAGCAAGTATTGAATGATTATATTGATCTAATGACGAGTAAGGGAATAATCAAACCAATATGTAGTTTAAGCCCTATAATCAATTATAAGGAGATAAAATGAGAAGATTCAACCACAGACGTGTTTTTCCAATTCCCCCACCATTACATTTAGTGCTGCCGGGCTGATTCTTTGGAATATGCTCATTTTTTCGTAATCTTGGCGGGAACTCCCTGTGCTATACAGTCGGGGGGAACGTCTTTGGTGACAACCGCCCCTCCTCACTGAAACCATTTTCTAATAACTCTCAACTTATATTTAACAAATGTTACTAGGTGAAATAGATAACTATTCTTTATCGACCTACACCCGACATAATTTTTAAAATGGTCAAAAGCAAATTTATTTTTTGCTTTATATTCAAATTCGTTGCGTATTATCTTATCCCACTTTTTTATATTCTTCCTTGTTGCTATAAAAAACAAGTAAACTGAGCATAGTTTATCTTCATTAAATGATGAATAAAGAACCTTCATCCCATTATCCTCAAACATCCTTTTCATGGCTAGAGGGGTGAATCTCCAATAATCTCCATAATCTGCATGCATTTGCTGGAGAAAAGGCACAACTATAATTACAATATCCCTGCTCATCAAACAAATATTTTCAAAAGCTTTCTTGAAATCGTAGATGTGTTCTAAAGTAGTATGATTATAAACCACATCAAATTTTCTAATTAATTCTTTTGGCAAGGGCTTCTCTAAATCTAAGAAAATTTCATTATCAAATCCCTGATAACCTTTTGCCTCGCTCTTGTAGTTTGTTATTGTATATGATTTGGCGTTTTTGAAGTAGTCCTTATAAAGGCCACCCTCCTTGTCACTATCTCTCCATCCAGACACGTTCACCACATCTCCCGTGAACAGATGTGCAAAACGCCTTAATTCTCTATTCGACCATAATCTCGGTACGCGAAACTTCCGGTCAACAAACAATCTTTTATATCCATCCATCTAGTCTGTTTTGTACGCTATAGTGTAAAAGGCATATGGCATAAAACTGTGATCTAGGTTGCTTTTCTTAGATACATCACCATAATTACGAGTTATGAGCCATTCTGTGTGTCTGAGTAGGAAGGACAGAAACTTCCAGTAGATTTTTAGGGGTTTCCAAGGAGCTTTTGTTTGAAAGATAACTCTATCAATGAGGAAGGAGAGACTTTCGCTCGTTGTCATGTCAGTTGTTATACTAATTTTTCTAAACCCGGCATCCGAAAGCATCTTTCTTAGGGCGGTATCAGTGAAACGCCAGTAGTCTTGTGGATAAGTGTGTATGGGGGTCATGAAAGGTGTGCTCATTATCAACTTACCGTTTGGCTTCAATACTCTATGAATCTCCAATAATACCTTTTGAGGATTCTCACAATGTTCAAGAGTATTAAGACAGAGGACTATATCATAACTATTATCTTTTACCATGTGCATATCGTGTCCATCCGCAACTATATCTGGTTTTGTTTCAGGGTTTATGTTCAAAGAAACCCTATTTGGAAAGAACCCCCTGAGACCTGTCCCAGTTCCACCCACATCCAAGGTTTTCGCATTACTAGCTTGTTGCTGTAAGAAGATTTCTAGCTTTTGTCTAGATAGTTTCATTATCCCCAGCCTGTTTCAATGTTTATTAAGTTTGGAGAGTTCTCTACTAATCCTCAGCGCCTTTTTCTCAAACGTATTTTCTCTTGCTTGATTAAAACAACGCTCCCCATACTCTTTGCAGAGCCTCCCATCTTTGTATAACCTCATAACTGCTTTTTTCATCGACATAATATCTCCCACAGCATACAATTCTCCGGTTTTCCCCGGAATTATCTCTTCGCGATTCGTCATGGTATCCGTCGCAATAATAGGCCTTTTAGCAAAGAGGTACTCAAAAATCTTAGTCGGAGACCCCCCAGGCCCAGCCCGCCTCATTGGGGCAATAAGTACATCTGCAGCCTGCTGATACTTCGCAATCTCACCATACTCTACATACCCCTTAAAAATAACGTTATTCTTTTTTACCCGCCTTCTAAGGAGGTCTATCTGTTTTTTAGTACCACCAACAATCACAATGCAGATATCATCACTGTCGAGATTATTTGATAATTCTATAATATCACCAACACCCGTATATTCTTTTAAAGAGCCCGTATAAACAATTAGAAATTTATTTTCTGGTAACTCTAGTTCCTTTCTTAAATCTGTTTTTTTACCAAAACACCTATCAAATAATCTTTCATCTACACTACATTTTATAACTATATTATTCTCATTAAGGTGTTTATACTCTTTTTGCAATGCATTTGTTATAGACACTACTAAAACACTTCGTTTAATAGACATCTCCCTAAATATCTTGTCTATCCCGCGTCCCCTGTCGGTTCTATGGTTTTCAAATATCAGTTTTGCATTGCTTAATAAAGATGCTATTTCTAGCATGGGATATAACAACGGCTCCCTAAAGTACAAATAATCATATCGGCCTTCTACAATCGCTAAGAATGCAAAAATAAAAAAGTTTAATCGTCTGAGAATACCATAACCTTTTTCATTGTTCTTTTGAAGTCGCAATGTGAATTTATGCTTAATACCATATTTTTGATTTATATCCCCCTTTTTTGAATCTCTACAAATCAAAGAAACATTAAAAAAAGATTGCAGTGCCTCACAAGTCTTTGTTATTTGTATTGAATGGGAAGAATTATTTGGAATAGCCGCAAATGAGACATAAGCTATCCCTTTCTTATTACCCTTTTCCATATTTATCTCTGGCCATTCTTATAGGCCAAATCCTCTCTTCTTATTCTAACTATGTTTGAGGTCAATTTTCCACTCAGATTAACCAAAATTTGTCTTAGGAGTCTGTACATACTAGCCACCAGATATATATGTAAATAATATTCCAAATTGATGAAATAGAAAATCACCAAAAGATATATGGTAATATCGGGGTAAAGAATACCATTAGGAAGTCCCAAAACTTTAGAACCGACTAGTTTATTAAACGAAGAGTGACTTTCTTTGATATTAACTCCTTCCAATTTCCTACTGATCCCAATATACAGTTTCCTATCAATTCTTATCAGAATAAAAATTACTGTCACAAGCATTCCCTCAAAAAGAAATTTGCTGTAACCAATACTATTGAACAAATTATAACCTATTGCCAAAAACACACTTGGAAAAACCAAAAAATGGTACCATTCATCTAAATACACTCCGATCGCTGAGAACTCCCCTCTATATCGAGCTACCTCACCATCACATTTGTCAAATAAAAAACTCAGATACAATAAAACTACCCCTAAGAAGAAAAATAATGCTGTTGGTAAAGAAATAAATATCAATGAAGCAACCCCAAGAGCAATGGAAGAAAAGGTTATGTAATTGGGTCTTATCCCCAGTTTGATAAAGACATAGGTTGGGTATATCGACCATATTCTATGAATTCTATAAAAAAAAGGTAGGGGTTTTTCTACCTTTCTTTTTTGACATTTTTCTCTCAGTTCTTTAATATCCATCATATTTTTGTGGGCCAGAGCCTTCGATTTGATTGTAATTCTCGCTCCCTTTATTGTGATACGTGCGCACGAGATGCCCAATAACTCAGAAAATACACATATTAGGCTTTATATCTAAATAAAATAAAAATTAGAAAATGTCCACCACATTTTTGAATAAATTCATCAAGAATTTCATTTGGATGCTAACTGGCAGTATATCCTCAACTTTTATAAACTTTTTTAGCTCATTGATAATAGTCATAAATCTTACTGTTTTTGACTACGGTATGTTAACACTAGCCCTCTCTACCACCAGTATACTATTTGCCTTCGTTGGTCTTGGGATCGATTCCGTTGTGACTGCGGAAATTAATCAAGAGCGAGG
>CAYRIM010000067.1:0-4459 GCA_964424445.1 uncultured Candidatus Saccharibacteria bacterium
ACATTCTTGGCAAGTTAGTTTTTTATCCTGAAATTTATTCATGATTGTTATACTATTATCTTGTAAATTTTTAGGGGTGGGTGCTAATGAACTGTAGAACCAAGAAGCTAAAACCTATTTTTTATTATATCATAATAGGCAAAAGTAATAAATTTTGTTATTATTTTTACGAAAGGACATATAATGGGGAATAACGTTATTCATGAAAAAAAATTGAGTTTTCTAAAAAGAGCATTTCTGAATGGTAGACTGCACCATGTTTATCTTTTTTATGGACCTGAAGGATCTGGTAAATTCTCTTTTGCTCTTTCTTTTGTTAAATATATTCAATGCATTAACAAGGAAAACAATAAAGCCTGTCTTAAATGTGAAAACTGCAAAAAGTCTTCGGGTGATTTTTTGGTTGATACTCATGTGATAAACCATAAACTCAAACAATCAGAGGGACTGGACAAGAAAATACACATTGAAGAAATTCGTGAAGGAATAAGGTTTTTGGGTTTATCTTCGTCGAGTGGGAACAAAAAGGTGTTAGTTATTAACGATATTCACAATATAAGCGATCAGGCTGGAGAGGCATTATTGAAGACACTAGAAGAGCCCCCGGGTGATTCTCTGATAATTTTATTGGCTAGTGACAAAAGAAGTATTCCTCAGACTATAATATCTCGTTGTCACTGCGTTTTCTTTCCCTTGGTGACAAAAGAGAATCTACTGAAAGATATAGATCAAGAAATAAGCAATAACGATCTTTTTGATATTTCCCATATATGTAACGCCGGCAGTTTGGACTTTATTGATGAACTGAAAGAAAAAGAAAACCCTGAAGCCAAATACAATAAAATTATTTCTGAATTAGAGATTTTAGCTGATAATAAATTGTTTTCAAAAATTGTTTTTGCAAAAGAAATTAACGAAAAAAATTTTTCGAAACAAAATATAAAGAATTGGTTGGCGATTTTGTATAATATTTTTCTGTACAAAAATAGAATAATAGATTGGAATGATAAAGAAAGGTCAATGTTAATAAATTTGGAAAAAAAGCTAAGTTATGATAAAATAAAGGTTATGCTGGAAAAATTATTAGATGTTTTGACCCTTTTTGAATCGAATGTAAACAAAAAAATATTAATAGAGAATTTCATTTTAGAAATATAATTTTCAGATCAAATAAAATAATTAAAGAATATTTGTATCACGGTTTTAAAATTAAGTAAGAGTTTTTTTATTATATTTATTTTTAATTTTTTAGTATTATGAAAATAGTTGGAGTAAGATTTCATGAGGGTGGTAGAGTTTATCATTTCGATCCCGGAAAATTGAATTTAGAAAAAGAGGATATGGTAGTAGTGGACACTGCTTTTGGTAATGAATCTGGTAAAGTAGTTTATGTAGAAGAAATAGACATAAAGGAGGCCAAGGCAAAGGAAAAAGAACTGATGCCTGTAATAAGGAAATTTACCAAAGAAGATTATGAGATAATAGAAGAGGAAGAGAAGGAAAAAAAGAAATATATGGAAACGGCAAGAAAGGCAGTAGGGGAAGCTGGTTTGGAAATGAAGATTTTGGATGCTAGTTTTGGTTTTGATGGGAAAAAGCTAACCTTTATCTTTTCTTCTGATTCTAGGGTTGACTTTCGTGCCTTGGTCAAAGATTTAAGCAAGAAATTAAAAAAACAAATAGTACTTAGACAGATAGGTCCTCGTGATGAAGCAAGACTTTTGGGGGGATTTGGTAGATGCGGCAGAAGACTTTGTTGTCAAACTTTTTTGCAAGATTTAGAAAGCATTACTATGGATATGGCCAAAGTACAGAATATGGCTGGGAAGGGGAGTAGTAAAATAAGTGGAATCTGTGGTAAATTAATGTGCTGTTTGTCGTATGAGGTTGACACATACAAAAAGTTGATTAAGAATATACCTGCGATAGGAAGCAAGATAAAAACAAAAAAAGGACAAGGTGTTGTTATTGACCAGAACATTCTAAAACAAACAGTTCTGGTAGAGTTAGACAAAGACCATACAAGGATAGAGGTTGAAGTAGGGAGAAGTAAGAAATAATTTTTTTATTTTATTAAATTCAAAAAAATGGAAGCTGTAATCATAATAATTGCGATTGGGATAATATTTACTATTATAGTAAGAAGAATCCCAGAGGCAAAAAAAGCGATGCCAAAGATATCTGTAAAGGCGTCTGCCGAAATTAAGGATTCTGTAAAGAAGAAAATAAAAACAGATTCTGATGACCAAAAGGGAAAAAAGGAAGGATCTTTTGAAAAAGAAAAAGACAAGACGAAGATTGGATTTATTCTAGACGAGGTAGATGATTTGATTGATAATAAAGAATATGACGAAGCAGAAAAAACATTAATTGATGTCATTGATGAAAATCCTCAAAATGCAAAGATTTATAATAAACTAGGTATTATATACTTAGAGAAAGAAAATTTTTCTGATGCTAAAGAAGCATTTAGAACAGCTTTGAAATATGATAAAGATAATGATTTAATATATAATAATTTGGGTTTGTCGCTTTTTAATCAAGGTAGATATGTGGAAGCTGCAGAAGCTTATCAGAAATCAATCCAACTCAATAGTCTGGTGCCTCATAGGTATATAAACCTTGGTTTATCTTATTCGGCGCTTAGAAAATATAAAGAAGCACTTGATGCATACAAGAGAGCTTTGGTTTTAGATAAAAACAATAAAGATTATAAAAGACTAGTCAAAGAGGCAGAAGAAAAGATAATAGAGATGAAAAGTATGGAATGAAAATTCATTAATTGAAAATTGTTACGCTATGCGTGATCAGGCGAAGCCTGAAAAATCATTACGCCACCTTAGCTTCTCTCGACAAGCTCGAGACAGGCAGCTAGATTCGTCTCTCACTACATTCGAGACGAAAACCAACTTCGCATTTTTAAAAATACACTTTATAATTTCTAGAAGTTTTAGGTTTTTAGATTTTGTCTTTGAGATGTTTGCGCCACCTTAGCTCAGTTGGTAGAGCACCCGCCTTGTAAGCGGACGGTCGTCGGTTCGAGTCCGACAGGTGGCTTTTCGGTGGGGTACCGAAGTGGCCAAACGGGACAGACTGTAAATCTGTTGGCTTATGCCTTCGCAGGTTCGAATCCTGCCCCCACCATTCTTCTTAAGTAAAAACAAAACACAGAATATGTATTATGTTTATATTATTCAAAGTATTAATTGTTCTGGAAAAGCTTATAAAGGTTTTATAGAAGATCTAAGAAAAGATTAATAGAGCATAATACTAGTAAATCGAATACCACAAAAAGATATAAGCCATGGAAATTAGTATTTTATTGTGTTTTTACAGACAAAAAGAAAGCATTGGATTTTGAAAAATATTTAAAAACTGCCTCTAGAATTACTTTTACCAGAAAAAGACTTATGTAAGCTGACTGACATTATTGCCCACGTAGCTCAGTTGGTAGAGCACGCGCATGGTAAGCGCGAGGTCAGCGGTTCAATCCCGCTCGTGGGCTTTAGTAAAATAATATTTAGATAGGAGAACATTATGGCCAAGAAAGGACCAAGAAATCAAGTTAGTTTACAATGTATCGAATGTAAGGAAATAAATTATCATTCATCAAAAAATAAGCAGAATACTCCCGGTAGATTAGAATTGAAAAAATATTGTAAAAGATGCAAGAAAAAGACTGCGCATAAAGAATTGAAAAAATAAATTCACCCTTCCTGACGGGGGAGGTGTAGTTTAGTGGTACCGCGTCTGCCATGCTTCGCAAGGCGATGCGGGCGAGTGATACTGGCCTCTTAAGCTATGCGTGATCAGGCGAAGCCTAGCAAAACCGATTTATTTAGATAGTTAAAAACTTATTAAAACATGGGGGTGTAGTTAAGTGGTATAACATCGGTCTCATCCGCCGAGTGCTCTCGGCGGATGTCTCCAAAACTGTATAATTAAAAAGTCGCTCATGAATTTATGTACTATGTTTATCTTTTAGAAATTAATCGTCCTGTTCGAAAATATTATATTGGTTTTTCTAGTGATTTACGAAAAAGAATAGAACAGCACAAAAAAGGTTTAGTGGGTAGTACAAAAAATTATTTACCTATAAGATTAATATATTACGAAGCGTTTAATAATAAATATCTAGCCTTAAAAAGAGAGAAATCATTAAAGCATAGTGGGTCAGCTTATTTTGGCTTAATGAAAAGATTGGGTTTAAAATAGTTGCTTTTAATTTTCTTGATGGGGGTGTAGTTAAGTGGTATAACATCGGTCTCCAAAACCGAGGTCGTGGGTTCGATTCCTACCACCCCTGTTTAGACAAAAAAATAACTCATTATTGAACGCTACTGAATTAATTCAGTAGCAAAGGATAACTTGATTGAGTTATTTTTTTATGGTAAAACTTAGTCATAAAAACTAGGGGGATATTGGAAAGAAGATAAAGGAACTTCGTAGAGAGAGAAGG
>CAYRIM010000068.1:0-4423 GCA_964424445.1 uncultured Candidatus Saccharibacteria bacterium
TTTTAATTTTTCGAAATTTCTACAAGCAGTTCGTTTTAAACGGACTTCTTTTTTATTTTATAAATTAGTGTTGAGTGAAAAAAATTTTCATAATATAATAAAGTAAGCTAACTAGCTAACCAAGAGGAGGGAGAGGTGTTCAAGCGTTTCAAAGAACCAAGATATTTAAATTATCCTAATTATTCTGTAATTGGTAAGTGGGTTTTTATTATTTTAATCCTGGTTATTATTTCAATAATCTGGATTTTTTATTTTATATCAGAAGAATATATAGGAATAAGTAGTAATAAAATCTACGGAACTATTTTTTATAAAGATAATCCTGCAATAAATGTTCGGATAGAGGTTGACGGCGAGGAAGTAGTGACGGACGAAAATGGAGAATTCGTAATTTCTAATGTTTCTTTGGGCAGAAAGACAATAAAAATTTCAAAAGAGCATTATTTTCCTATAAACAAGAAGGTTTTTGTTTGGCGAAAGAATATAAAATTAAAGCCTATAAATATAGATAGGGATCCAGAGTACACTGCTTATTTCTCAGGTTTAGTTTATGATAATTTTAGCAAAAAACCAATTGAGGGAGCTATAGTTTATTTGAACGATTCTGTAGAAGTGACCGATAATAATGGTAGATTTGAATTTGAGGATATAAGTACAGGAGGAGCGCAACTCAAGATATCTGCTTTGGATTTTGAGGATATTGAAGAAAATATAGTTTTGGAAAGATACTCTTTTGGTGCAAAAGAAGAGAAAGAGTTTTTCCTTAGTCCTTATGGAAAAATTTCTTTTACCTCTACTAGAGAAGGAATAAAAAACATTTATACTATTAATTATGACGGTACCAATATTAGAAATCTGACCATTGGGCATGATGAAGATTGTTGGGGGGCTAGTTTTACGCCTGACGGCGAGAGATTAATATTTTATTCTTACTTAGATAAAGAAAGAAATCAATGGGGTCAAAAAATCGCATATCTATACAGTGTAAACAAAGAAGGGAGAGGCATACAAAGAATAACTAGAGAAGAAGAAATATACCCTGAGGGTGATTATATAATAAGCGACGATAGTCAGAGAGTGATATTTTCTGGTAAAGAAAAAGGAAGAAATATACCGGAAATATTTTTAGCTGGCATAGGAAATAATAAGGAGTGGAGACAGTTAACGGAGAATGATTTTTACGAAACCATATTAGATATATCTCCAGATGGAAGAAAGATTCTATATAGTGCTTTTCGGGAAGGAGCACGGGATATTTATATGATAGATACCGTTACCTATAAGGAGAAAAGAATTACCAGCAATACTGACTATGAGTCTTTCGCTTCTTTTTCGCCTGACGGTAGGGAAATACTGTATGTTAGTGAAGGTTATGATTTTAGTTCCAGAATGTTTATCTATAATATTTTGACCGAGGAAGAAGAAACAATTTCATCTGAATCTATTGAAGGAGAATTATCAGAAGAAGATAAAGAAGAAACAAAGGATGAAGAAATATATAAAACATCTCTAGATCTTCGTAATGTTATGTGGAGTAATGATGGAAAGGAAATACTCTTTGCTTCTACTAGGGACAACAAGACAAATATATTTATCATAAATAGTGACGGTAGCAATGAAATTAAAGTTACAAAGGAGAGCAATGATTTTCGAAATATAATTTGGCCTTCTATCAAAAAGGTTTTAGTTTTTACTATTCACAGCTCTTCTGGTGATGTATTGGCAGTTCTGAATTTATCTAGTCGTGAGATTTTTGAAATAGAAGAAGTGGCCGATGATATAATAAGTTGGTCAGATAGATAGTTTTGACAGATTTAATAATAAATTTTATAATAAAATAGAAATATGAGTTTTGATATTTTGCTTATAATATTGCTAGTTGTCTTAATTCTTTTTGTTGTCCTTGTTGTTTTTGCTGTATTGAATATTTTGAAAATATTATTTGGTATAAAAGGAGTAAACAATGTCATACAAAGAGAAAAGAATAGCATAATTAGAGTCTTTAATATAATCAAGAACAAATTAAAATTTAGAGAATGAGTCAGGAAATTCTAATAATTATTCTATCAATAGGCTTTATTATTTTAATAATATTTATATGTGTTGCTATAGGAGCAATGATAAAGATACTATTGGATGTCAGAAAAATAACAGACAAAGTTAGAAAAGAGGCAGACAATATCGGAGGAACAATGGATGTTGTTACAGACAAAGCAAAGTCTTTTTTTACTAATTCCTTGGTTATTGACAAGGTTATACCGGCTCTTTTGGGTATTATTACTGCAGGAGTAAGTTTTAAAAAAATGAACGAGAATATGAAAGAAGCAAATGATAATAATAAAGAGAACAAAAAAAGAAAGAAATCAAAAGCAAAAATCTTCACAGAAGAAGAAATAGACTAAATTACACTTTGACATATAGATTGGTAGTAAATAATATTAATTAGCGGGGGAAATTGAAACAAAAATGAAAAGATTAAAAACGCTTTTTAAAGGGGTACTTTTGGGCGGTGTTGTGGGAGCTGCGGTTGGTTTTTTTTCAGCTCCTAAAAAAGGAAAAGATTTGCAAAAAGATGCAAAAGAATTATGGGGTAATGTTTTAAAAAAGAAAAAAAGCTTGCAGAAGGAAGCAAAGCCTCTTTTCAAGAAAGCAAAAAAGAAATTCAAAGAAGCTCACAAGGAGTCAAAAAAAATTGTAAAAAAAGCCAGAAAAGGATTAAAGAGAGCACAGAATGAATCAAGTAGAATTGCAGGAAAAGCAAAAGAAGTTGCGGAAAGATATAAGAATTAGATATCATAAGAATTACGAATTATATTGATGTACAAATAGAGATTTTGAGATATGTCGAGAAAAACAAAAAAACCCCTCAATAAAATTCGGGGTAAGCAAAAAACAAACAAAGACAAAGACGAAAAGCAAATAGTAAATGCTTTAAAAAGCCTTCATTTTGCGGAGTATGTTGATTTTATACGTAGTCCATGGAGAACATTTTTTTTTGGTTTTTTAAAGGGGACAGGAATCGGACTGGGAGCTCTAGTTGGCGTAGCTATAGTTTTGAGTATTTTGGCTTATATAATCAGCTTTTTATGGGACCTTCCAATAATAGGAGATCTATTAAACAGAGTGGAACAACTTGAGCAAATCACAAAAATTCTAGAGTCGCAAGGTTATAACATAAGATAGTATTGAATAAAATTACTGACATTATTCGTATAATTAATAGGCTTATGTTTTTTTAATTATTATTTATTGAATAATATAGAAAAAATGGAGAAAAAAGATAATTTATCTGAAATTTTAGAGGGATTGGGAGAAGAAAAAAGCAAAAAGAATAAAAAAGGATTTAGGGGAAAACTCATAACAAGTTTTCTTTTTATTTTCTTAGTGGGTAGTATAAGTGGTGGTCTGGCTTCTTATGGTGTTTTTTATTATTTATTTTCCAATGGTAATATTGAGGGTAATGAGGTTGTAAAAAATATTACAGAAAACGTGACAGTAGAAGAGGGATCGGCTGTTATTGATGCTGTTAATAAAATAGTTCCTTCTGTTGTTAGTATCACTGCCACCTCAAAGGTTATGAGTTTTTGGGGGGACGTGGTAGAAAAAGAGGGAGGCGGAACCGGCTTTGTGGTTACTAACGATGGTCTTATTATGACCAATAAGCATGTTGTTTCGGGAGCAAGTGAATTCAAGGTTATAACTTCAGAAGGAAAATATTATGATGCAGAAGTAGTAGCCCAAGATCCGCTTTTTGATTTTGCACTGTTAAAGATAGATGCAAAAGGACTGCCGGTGGCTGACCTAGGGGATAGTGATAATATTAATATTGGTCAAAGAGTTGTAGCGGTAGGAAATGCTCTCGGAGAATATCAAAATACTGTAACGGTTGGCGTCGTATCTGCTAGGGGGCGATCTGTTACGGCTTCTAACGGAGGCGGGGGAGCTTCAAGACTAGAAGGTCTCATCCAAACAGATGCACCTATTAGTCCCGGAAACAGTGGTGGTCCTTTAGTAAATATCAGAGGACAAGTTATAGGAGTAAATACTGCTATGAATATTTCTGGTAATTCTATCGCTTTTGCTATACCAATAAACAGTGCTAAAATAGCCCTAAATTCTTATCTAGAGAAAGGAAAGATAGAAAGAGCTTTTCTTGGTATAAGATATATAAATATTACCAGAGATTTCGCTGCAGTTAACAATTTGAATGTCACGAGCGGTGCTCTTATAACTACAGCAGGTGAAAGAGGGGTTTTGGCTATTGTTCCTGGGGGTCCGGCTGATAAAGCGGGGCTTGAGGAGAATGATATTATAATAGAAATAAATGGCGAGAAGGTAACCGAAAACAGAGGCATAATTAGTATTCTTGCTAGCTATGCTCCTGGAGATAGTGTGGAAGTGAAATATTTAAGAAAGGGAGAGG
>CAYRIM010000069.1:0-4343 GCA_964424445.1 uncultured Candidatus Saccharibacteria bacterium
TCGGGGATCGTCTAGTGGTAGGACGCCAGGTTTTGGTCCTGGAAACCGGGGTTCGAATCCCTGTCCCCGAGTTTATGAAAAATAAACAAAAGATACTTCTTCACACTTGCTGTGCTCCATGTGGAGCTTTTGTTTTTGATTGTTTAAAGAACCTTGATTTAACTTGTTATTGGTACAATCCCAATATCTGGCCGGAAAAAGAATATAAAAAAAGAAAAGATGAATGTAGAAAATATTGTAAAAAAATAAACATTCCTTTTATAGAAGAAGAGTATGAACCAGAAGCTTGGAATAAATTTATAAAAGGATTAGAAAAAGAAATAGAAGGTGGGAAAAGGTGTGACAAGTGTTTTGAGCTCAGACTAACCAAAACCGCAGAATTTGCAAAAGAAAACAATTTTGACATATTCGCTACTACCCTAACCATAAGCCCACATAAAAATTCAAAACAAATCAACAAGATTGGCAATAGAATCGCAGATAGATACAAATTGAATTTTTGCGAAACAGATTGGAAAAAAAATGATGGATATAAAAAATCTTGTGAAATAAGTAGGTATGAGAACTTTTATAGACAAAACTATTGTGGGTGCAAATATTCCCTTCGACACTGATACTTGAACAAAACAGACTTATCAGGTAAAATGACACTATTGTATAAAATATTAATTAACTCTAACACTATGAATTCAATAAAAAAATCCATACCTGCTTTAGTTTTTATCGCTGGCGTAATCTTACTTGGGGTCTCTATTTTTATAATAGGAGAAAAGAGTTCTACAGATGCTAATAGTAATAACAATGAAGAACAAGTCCAAAACATTGAAGCAAAAGATGTCGGCATAACCACCTTTCAAAAAGAAGAAGGAGCTGAAATATGCCTGGAAGATGGAAAACCCGTAGTATATTTATTTTCTACAACATATTGCCCTCATTGCACATGGGCAAAAGATGCCTTCGATCAGGCAGTAAAAGAATATGTGGATGAAGGTAGGATAAAAGCTTATCACTGGGAATTAGATATCAATGATAACACCCTAACAGATGAAGCAGAAACCGAAGTGCCCGAAGAACATATACAAAAATTCTTATCTTTCAATCCCGAAGGATATGTCCCTGCTTTTTATTTCGGCTGCAAGTATTATCGAGTTGGAACCGGACACGAAAGAACCAATGACATTAGTTCTGAAAAAGGAGAATTTATTACTGTAATAGAAGAACTGCTAAATTCTCTTTAAAATTTTTTCCATGGCTACAAGGGCAATTTCGACCCCTTAGTGTAGCAACACTTTCTAAAATACCATAAGGAGGTATTCACTATGAAAGTGTTCTGTACTCCCGGTTGCTGGTGCGACACTTCTTAACGACCAAGAGAACAAACGGTCGCGAAGAAGGGTTGCAAAAGCAACCAACTAAACCCCCGCCCCCGAGTGGGGGTTTTTCATTAGGAGGAAATAGGATATAATAAACACATTGTTACATTGTCACATTGCTGAAGATTATTTTTTGACAATGTGACAATTTGACAATGTGACAATGGAGTAATTTTTATAAAAAAACAAACATAACAAAACAAAACATAATGTCCAAACCCAGAACTATCAAATCCACCTGCATCTACTGCGGTTGTGGCTGTCAATTAAACTTCGAAGTAGAAGGAGATAAAATAATAAAGGTTTCTCCCGTTTCAGATGATCCAGTAAGCCAGGGAAAACCTTGTATAAAAGGATTAACCCTAAATGAACTAGATAATTCTGATCGCCTTACTTTCCCCATGATTAGAAAGAACGATAAACTAGAAAAAGCAGGATGGGAGGAGGCAATAAAACATATTTACGAGAAGATAAAGGATCTCGGCCCTAAAGAAATAGCCTATATTGGGTCTGGCGAATTTACCAACGAAGATAATTTTATTCTAGCCAAATTTGCTCGTTTGGTCAGCAAGACAAGTAACATAGATTGCTGTGCCCGACTTTGCCATGCATCTACTACCACTGCAATGAGAAAAATTTTTGGTAACCCAGCTATGCCAAATTATATGGAGGATATTGTTGATTCTGATCTTATTATTACTACTGGTACTAATCCCCCCAGTAATTATCCCGTTGTTTTCAATAGAATAATGGAAGCAAAAAAGAAAGGAGCCAAAATTGTTTGTATCGACATAGAGATAAGTGAAATGTCGCGCTTTGCAGACATTTTTATACCCATCAATTTCACTGAGATAACCACCTTATATGGAGGCATCATAAAAAAGTTGATAGAAGATGACAAAATCGAAGAAGGGATCCAAGAAATAAAAGGATTTGAAGATTTAGTTAATAGTATAGAAAAATTTAATGAAAAATACGTATTAGAAAAATGCCAAATAGGAAAAGGGAGTTTTAATAATCTTTATGACCTTGTCGTAAATTCCAAGAAACCAATTTTTATGCATGGAATGGGAGTCACTCAACACGCCAATGGAACAAACAATATTATTGCAATCTTGAACACTGCTATTCTAAAGAGAGCAAAAATAATTCCAATGAGAGGAAAGATAAACGTTCAAGGATCTGGAGACATGGGAGCTTGTAGAGACTGGGTCCTCCGCAAAGAAGAAGAAAGAACGGAAGATATTTGGCCCGAACTCCTAAACGATATTCCTGGGCACCACCTAACAAAATTTGCCTATAATCCTGAAATAAAAGTTATAATAATAATGGGAGGAAATCCAGCTCAGTCAATGCCTGATTTGAATAGACTATACGAAGAATTCAAAAACAAATTTATAGTATATATCCACCATCATCCAGGAAAAACTTTTGAATTTGCCGATGTAGTAATTCCCGCTCCCCTTCTTTTTGAGAATGAAGGAACGATCACTAACGGGGAGAGAAGAGTTATTAAAGTAAACCCCATAAACAGCATTACTGAAAAAATTATTCCAACATGGAGGTTTTTATCAGACCTGGCAAAACTTTTTGGGAAAGAAAAAGAATTTTCATATAAGAGCCCGGACGAAATCTTTGAGGAAATAAAAAAAACGATCCCCGCTTACTCTAAACTTGAAATAGAAGACTTAAAAAAACATAACAACAATTTTGCCGACAAAGAAAAAAAATTCGAACAACTCCTACCCATTGATAATACAAATCCAGAAAGGATAAAAAAATCAGAAGAGTACCCCCTTCTTCTAACAACCCAAAGATCCGTACATCATTTCTGCACGGGAGAGCTAACAAGAAGAAATAAAAAGTTAATAAAATTTACTCCTCATGCTCTCTGCGAAATAAATGACAAAGACGCCAAAGAATACGGAATCAAGAATGGTGAAAAGATAGAAATCGAATCTCATAAGGATAAAGTAGAAGCTGTCGCCAAAGTCTCTCCAGATTATCAGAAAGGAACGATAACCCTACCCTTTCATTTTGAAGATTGCTTAGTTAATAAACTCTTTGATGTTCAACTAGACCCCATCTCTAAAGAACCGAACTTGAAAGCAGTTTGGGTTAGGATTAAGAAACTGCAGAGAGGCAATTAATCGCCTCTCTGCAAACAGAACAACATCAGTCCTATTTTTTGCAATGGGGTTTTTTCTTGTATTTTCTCGTAAAATATGCTAAAGTAAGCTTAGGAATATGTTCTTTAATAAACGCAAATATTATTTGAAAGGAGGTAATTAATGCTTAAATATTTTCTTTGTGAAAAAGATATATATAAGCTAACAAGGAACCAAAAAACTATTCTTCAAGTCTACTTAGCTCTCTTTTTTTCTAGTATTGGTTCTTTTGTAATGGTTTTTGTAGCAGCTTTCGTTGGAAACAAATTACTTCTTTATTTGTACCTCTGTCTGCCAATCACACTATTAATAACATACGCTATATTGTGGCGAAAAGAATTATCAAGGTGAAGAACGCTTATTATTGATTATTGTAAATAACAATATCAAGAAACAAACCACAATAAGCCAAAATTTGACATTTGGCTTATTTTTTTATATAATAGATATGAGTATAAGTCATTCGGGCAATCGCCCTAACGTTACGTTGGGGAGGAAAGTCCGGGCACCTCAAGAACAAGGTAGTGGCTAACAGCCACCAAGTATAATTGCAAGATTTTCTCCCGCGGAGAAATTCTTACAAGAAGCTAGGGAAAGTGCCACAGAAACTATACCGCCCTTCGACTCGTTTCGCTAAAGCGAAACTCGCTCAGGACAAGCCCCTATAAGTTATATGCGATATGGGCCTGCCTCGAGCGAGGTCGCAAGACCAAGTCGAGAGGTAAGGGTGAAAAGTGAAGAATCAAGACTCTTCTCTTCTTGTTGGCGACAGCAGGAAGTGGTAAACCCTACCTGGTGCAAG
>CAYRIM010000070.1:0-4239 GCA_964424445.1 uncultured Candidatus Saccharibacteria bacterium
TTTGATTTCAAAATTGATCAAAACATGAAAAAGAGGAGATGATGCTATGGAATTTGACTTGGGAGAGATAGTAGGTAGTGATATCCAAGGTCATGTGGCAGCTAATTTTTTCCAGAAATCATTAATGTCAGAAATAGAGGGAGAAAAAGGTATTCGGGAGATCGTTATAAATCTTAGCGGGGTTTCTTATGTGGACAGTATGACTCTTGGAGCTCTTGTTTCTTTCAGGAGCGATATGAAAAAAAGAGGAAAGGAAGTCATCCTTAAAAATCCCAGAGGTGGCGTGAGAAAAAAAATTCAAATAATACGTTTTGATAAGCTTTTCAAAATAACTTGATAAATAATATAGACTTGCTTTGAGTAAGTCTATTTTTTTTAAATATTGTGGCTTAAATAAAATTTTTTTGGTATAATAAGAGATATAATGATTGCTCTTTAACATAAAAAAACTTTCAAAAAAGGAGAGGGGACATGGAGATAAATCTATATGAGATAATTAATGGTTCGGAAATTGATTCTTCTAATTCTTGTGTTTTGATTGAGGCAATAAGAAGGAAATTATCGGAAGGAAAGAAGGACGACATTGTGTTGGATATGAAGAATATAAAATCAATTGATGCTACGGGTATAGCTAATCTTCTTAGTATTAGGGGTCTTGCTAGAAATATAAGTGTTAGCAATGTCGAGAGCGAGATCAAAGATAGATTCGAAAACCTTGGTATTAGCGAAATTTTCCCAACAATTGATATTGAGGAGGTGACTTGATGTTTGAATTTATTTTTGATGAAGAAAATAGGATAGTGAAGCTGAAAGGCAGAGTTGGAGGAAAAGCGTCTATTGATTTTTATAGAAGAACAAAAGAAATAATTGACACTACAAGGGGAGATTTAATTATTGATTTTAGCGAGACCAAATTCATTGATAGTTCCGGACTAGGCGGTTTGGTGGCTATCAATACTACTATGTTAAAAAATAAAAGGATTCTTTCTCTTAGGAATGTATCTGGAGATTTAGGAGAACTATTGAAACAGACTAATCTTGATAAAGCTATAAAGATAATTTAATGAAAATATTTTTGATCAGGCTCTATGTGGGCCTGATTTTTATTTTATTGACTAGTAACATCTTTTCTGCTAAAATTATCGAAGAATTGTCGCCAAGCGGCTTTTTTAGATTAGATTAAAATAAAATTATGTTAGCAGTATTGAAGACTGGCGGAAAACAATATATTGTAAAAGAGGGGGATGTTATTGATGTTGAAAAAATAGAAGGAAAAGAGGGAGATAAGATTAAACTGGGTGAAGTACTTTTGATAGCCGATAAAGATAAAATAAATATTGGTGGTCCTTTCATAAAAGGAGCTGAGGTGGAACTAGAGATAAAAAATCAATTCAAAGATAAAAAGGTGGAAATTGTCAAATTCAAGAGAAAAAAAGGATACAAAAGAAAGAAGGGGCATAGGCAGATGAAAACAAAAATAGAGATAAAGAAAATAAAGGGATAATAATAAGACATAAAAAATGGTAATAAAAAATATTATAACAAACAACATATTGACGAGATTCATAAAAGAGGCCTACGGAGAGTTTGTGAAGGTTGCTTGGCCCAAGAGATCCAATGTTGTAAAAATGACTATTTTGGTTGTCCTTTCTATAATAATAGCTTCGGTTATATTTGGTGCTTTTGATTATGGAATATCTAAGTTAATAAAATATTTAATCGAATTGCAATAAACTAGAACTTGATATGGCGAAAAAAGAAAATAATAAAGAAGAAAAATTAACTGATGAAGAAAGTGGGGAAACGGAAGAAAAAAAGGCTTTCAAGGGGAAGATCTTTGAAGAGGACAAAGAAAGAGAAGAGAATAAACAGTGGTATGTTATACATACTTACTCTGGTTATGAAGACCAGGTTGCAGATAGTCTTCGTCAAAGAATAGAAACACTGGACATGAAGGACAAGATATTTGATGTTGTGGTTCCTAAAGAAAAACAGATAGAGATAAGGGGAGGAAAAAGAAAGAAAATAGAAAAAAAGATATTTCCGGGCTATATTCTTGTGAGCATGATTCTAACTAAAAATAGTTGGTATGTAGTAAGGAATACTCCTAATGTTACAGGGTTTATAGGAACTGGAGTTATACCAACGCCGGTTAACGAAGATGAAGTTGAAGCTATATTGAAAAGAATGGGAGTTGAAGAACCAAAATACAAGATAGATGTATCTGTGGGTGAGCCGGTTAGAATAACAGATGGTCCCTTCAAAGACATGGAAGCGGTAGTAAATGATATAGATCACGAAAAAGGAAAAATAAAAGCTTTAGTAAATATTTTTGGAAGGGAGACGCCTGTAGAATTGGACTTTTTACAGGTAAAGAAGATTTAATTTCATAATATGGCAAAGAAACTAAAAACAATAGTAAAGCTTCAAATTCCAGCAGGAAAAGCTAATCCAGCTCCTCCTGTGGGTTCTGTATTGGGGCAACATGGTGTCAATATTATGGATTTTTGTAATGAGTTTAACGAAAAAACAAAAGATATGGGGAATGTAGTTGTACCTGTTGTTATGAATGTTTATGAAGATAGGTCTTTTGATTTTATAACAAAGCAACCACCTGTTGCCGATATGATAAAGAAAGCTCTAAGTATAGAAAAGGGATCCGGTGTTCCCAATAAGGAGAAAGTGGGCAAGCTAACCCAAAAGCAAGTAGAGGATATTGCGAAAGCAAAAATGCCAGATTTGAATACTGATGATTTGGAAATGGCAAAGCGAATCGTAGCGGGTAGCGCGAGGCAAATGGGAGTTGACATAGAATGATTTTAGATTTTAAATTTATAAATATGAAGAAAAAAGGTAAAAAATATCAAGATGTGACAAAGGATATTGATCTAAATAAGGAATATAGTTTAGAGGAAGCTATTGGATTAGTAAAAAAAACTAGTACCACGAAATTTGATGGGACGGTAGAATTTCATGCAAAGTTGAACATAGACTTAGAAAAGCCAGAACAAAATGTTCGATCTACTGTTGTTTTGCCTCACGGTACAGGCAGAGATACGAAGATACTGGCATTTGTGGAAGCGAAAGATGAGGGGAAAGCGAAGGATGCAAAGGCAGATTTCGTTGGTTTGGATGAATTTGTGGAAAAGATCAATAAGGGTTGGCTTGGTTTTGATGTTGCTGTAGCTACACCAGAAACTATGCCAAAAATAGCAAAATTAGCTAAGATTTTGGGTGCTAGAGGGCTAATGCCAAACCCAAAAGCAGGAACGGTTACTGCAGATGTTGCAAAAACGATAGAAGAATTCAAGAAGGGTAAGGTGGAATTTCGTACAGATTCTTTGGGTGGAATTCATATTGGGATCGGAAAAGTTTCTTGGGACGATAAAAAAATAATAGAAAATTTCAATACTCTATACAAGGCATTGATTAGTGCTAAGCCCTCTTCCATTAAGGGGATTTATATGAAGTCTATATCGCTTAGTTCTTCAATGGGACCTGGAATAAAATTGGACCCAAATACTTTAAAGTAATTTGAAATAAGAAATATTCAATCAAGTCGCTCCGATTTAATGTCGGAGTACTTTAATATATAAGGTATGAGTTGATAGATCTACATGTTGATATAAAAAAATACTGGAAGGGTGTGATTTAGTTGAAAAAGACGATAACTATCTTGCTTGCTTGTTATATTATTCTTTTTTGCAGAGAGAGTTTTTGTTTTGAGATTGTCCCACTTCTTTTTCATGTACATACCACCATAAGCGATGGTCAACATTCTCCGCAGGAGCTTAAGAAAAGAACAATAGAACTCGGCTATAGGGGAATTGCTTTTACTGATCATAGCGAATGTTTTACAGATGATAAAAGATGGTGTAGGGGGAATTTTTTTACTAATACCCAAAGAATTTCTTATCCTGAGTATTTAAAGGAGATTAATTCTTTGAATAAAGATCATGAGTTCATCACTTTGGTAGGAAGGGAAATCCCCGCTGGTCATAAGCCTCATGAAGTTCTCTGTCACATAAACACTTTTTCGGTTAGTGCTGATCCTTATACCTATACTACTGATTACGCACTTTGGGAGTTGCCGCAGATCTTGAAAAAGTTGAATCAAGAAGAAGGTGTAATATATATATTCAACCATCCCAAGGATTGTACAATGTGGGAGATGGGAGCTGATCGCTTTCACGGCATAGAGCTTTTTAATGATCTAGTGGGTAGATTTGGTTTCTATAC